>JAEUWE010000086.1 GCA_016791465.1 Pseudobdellovibrionaceae bacterium | reverse complement strand
CGCACGGACTTTAAAAGACAGTTTGGTGAAGATTGGTGGGTCTCAGATTGGACTGAGGGCAATCGCAATATTTTACGAGCGATTAAATACGAGCGCGTTCCGATATTCCTGGTTATTTTCATTATGGTGATCGCGGCGAGCTTCAATGTGTCGTCGAATATTTTTATTGGTGTTCTGCGCCGGACGATGGATTTGTCGGTCTTGAGAGCTTTGGGGCTTTCTGCGCGCGATGTGGCGTGGATCTTTCGTGTGCAGGGGGCGCTGTTTGGTCTAATCGGAACGCTTCTGGGCTTTTTACTCGGAGGTGTGCTCGGAGGCGTTTTTGTTCTGGCTCAGCGCTACTTCGTGATTTTGCCGCCAGATGTTTACAAAATCAGTCACGTCGGTGTGGAGTTTCATATCATTGACGTCGTGGCGATTGCAGTTGCTGCTGTTTTGATTTGTCTTGTGGCCGCTCTTGCGCCGGCTGCAAAAGCAGCTAAGCTCGTGCCTGTAGAGGGACTTCGTCATGAGTAATCCGGTCATTCCACCGCTTGGGCCATTTCTTGCGGCCAAAGGTATTGTGAAGTCCTATCCAATGGGCTCCGGTCGTCTTGAAATTCTAAAGGGCGTTGATCTGACAATTGAGAAAGGCGAAGCCTTAAGTATTGTCGGTTCGAGTGGTGCCGGAAAAAGCACGCTTCTGCACATTCTTGGAACTCTCGATAAACCAACGCTTGGGAAAGTGTTCCACCGTGGCGTCGACCTCACCAAGATGTCCGATGATCAACTGGCCAATCATCGCAATGCCACCATGGGTTTCGTGTTTCAGTTTCATCACCTCCTGGCGGAGTTCACGGCGCTGGAGAACGTGGCCATGCCGCTTCGAATTGGGGGGACCGCTCCGCTTGAGGCCATGCGCAAGGCGGAAGAGAAGCTTGTTGGCCTTGGGCTGAAAGATCGTCTTCACCACACGCCGAGTCAGCTCAGCGGCGGTGAGCAGCAGCGAGTAGCCATCGCTCGAGCCATCGTGCGTGGCCCTGAGATTCTCTTTGCAGACGAGCCGACCGGAAACCTCGACAGCGGCAACGCGGCTCGAATCCAGGAGCTGTTTTTTGATCTGCAAAAGTCGATGGGGCTGACGCTTGTGGTGGTGACTCACGATACGGCGTTTGCGTCGCGGTTTCCGCGGCGGTTGAGTATGCGTGACGGTCAGATCGTCTAAACTGGCTCACTTTCGTGTGGGTTTCTTGATTTCGGCAGAGCGGCCACGTGAGCAATGACGCAGACGCTGCGGCTCGCGTTTCGCGCGGTGTGCCGTGAGGCGCTTTTTTGACAACGCCAGACAAACCGACTAGGCTTTTGGCGAGTTAGTGTAACGTATTAATTTAACTCATGTTTTCGACAGTTTTGAGGGACCGTTCGGCGGGATGTGGTTTTGTTGACTGCTTCCGGCCGTGCGCAATCGCGAGGATGATCAGCCTGGAACCACAGCAAGAACCCCGAAAAAAGAGACGAAATATCAACGCTGCGACAGGCATGGTGCTGGCGGCGCTTCTGGCTCTCGGATTGAGTGCGGAGCGAGTCTCGGCGCAAACGAATCGACCAGCGGTGAAGTCAAAACCGACGGCAGCTCGGGCCGCGAACAAGTCGCCTCGGAAAGCTGCTCCTCGAGCGGCGGCGAAGGCGCCGGTATCGGCAGAGACATCAGTCAGTGCGGAGGCGACTGGGCCAAAAGTCGTCAAGATCGTCCTCAAGGGAAATAAGAAAATCGAATCGGATGCGGTGATTGCGAAGCTAGCCAACAAGCAGGGGCAAGCATTGACCTCTGAGCGTGTTCGGCAAGATCTCGATCAGCTTTTTAAGACTGGATTTTTTTACGACGTCAAAGTGGACCGAGAGGTCGTTGAGGGCGGCGTACAATTGACGTACGAACTTATCGAAAAGCCGTCGATTACTGAGATCTCGGTTGTTGGGAATAACGAAATTGAAGCCGATGAAATCAACACGGCGGCGGGAGTAAAAGCCTACGAAGTGTTGAACATGGGTAAGATCCGCGATGCGGTTGAGAAAATTCAAAAGCTCTATGAGGACAAGGGCTACTTCTTGGCGCGGGTCACTCCGAAGATTGAGCCGGCAGGAAAAGACGGCCGAGGCGATGATGCCGTTAAGCTCGTGTTCGAAGTTCAAGAAAACGACAAAGTGAAAGTGAAGCGGATCACGATCTTGGGGAACAAGCAGATTTCCGACGGCAAGATCAAGGGCTTGTTGCAGACGCAAGAAGGTGGCTTCTTCAGTTTTGTGTCGTCGAGTGGTTCCTATAAGCAAGATGCGTTTGATCGCGATGTGCAGATCGTCAACTACCTGTATTTCAACGAAGGTTATGTGCAGGTGAAAGTTGATCGCCCGCAGGTGTATGTCACTCCTGATAAAAAAGGGATCCACATCACCATTCGCGTCGAAGAGGGCGATCGTTTCAAAGTCGGATCAGTTTCTTTCGCCGGCGATCTTCTGTTCCCACGGTCGGAGCTGGAAGAGGCAACAGAGATCGATGGCAAAGAATGGTACGAGCACGAGACGCTATTGAAGGATATTCGTACGGTTCAGGCCAAGTATGGCGATCTTGGCTATGCGTATGCGAACATCATTCCGCGAACGCGTATCCGCGAGAAAGACAAAGAAGTCGATCTCACATTTGAGATTGATAAGGGCAACAAGGTTTATTTTGGTCGCATCAATGTCGTTGGGAACTCGAAGACTCGCGACAAAGTGGTTCGTCGAGAGTTGATGATTCGCGAAGGCGAGCTCTATAACGAGACCCGCAAGCGTGAATCGATGGATAACGTCAAGCGCTTGGGCTATTTCGACGAAGTGAACTTCAACTCGTCGACACCAAACGAAAATCAAGACCTGATGAATCTCGATATCGTGGTGAAAGAGCGCAATACTGGATCGATTCAGGTGGGCGCTGGATACTCGACGTACTCACAGTTTATTTTTAACGGACAGGTTAACCAGGCGAACTTGATGGGAAGAGGACAGCGCCTCGGCGTGTCGATTGATCTTTCGAGCAATCAATCGCTTTTCAACTTGAATTTCACAGAGCCCTATTTTCTTGATACCGAATGGTCGGTCGGATTTGACGCCTATCAGTCAAAGCGAACGACGACGGAGTACGAAGAAACGAAGAAGGGGGGCGCGGTCCGTGTCGGCTATCCGATCACGCGGTTCCTTCGCACATTCCTTCGCTATAAACTGGAACAGTCTGAAATCAACCTCGATGAAAAAGTCGGGGACAAAGATCTCTTTCCCGTGCCGACGTCGACGGATCCAAATCCGCAGGGCAATCCCAATGGCCTAACTTCGTCTGGCACTTTGACTCTCGAGTACGACAAGCGAAACGATCGTTATTCGCCGACAAAAGGTGTTTATGCGTCGTCATCGCTTGAGTACGCGGGCCTGGGCGGCGATCAGCGATTCACAAAAGGTGTCTTCACTGGTCGTCTTTATGAAAAGCTCTTCTGGGACATCGTCTTCAGAAACAACCTGACTTATGGATTTATTCGATCAAACGATCCTGATCGCGACCCTCCATACAACGAATTGTTCCTCTTGGGTGGCGCGAACTCGATGCGCGGCTACAATTGGTTCTCGATTGCGAAGCGAAAGTTTTCGAACAAGGTCTACAATGATTCTCTGGCGGCGTTGGGTCCGGATCGCGCGCGAATTCGAGCGATGCGTCCTTTTGGTGGAACGCAACAGTTGTTCTATCAGGGCGAATTCGAGTTTCCGCTTATCTCTGAGGCCGGTATCAAAGGTGTTGTCTTCTACGATATCGGAAATGCTGATGATGTGTTGAGTGCCACTGAGTTTCGAAGTGACGTCGGATTTGGATTCAGATGGTTTTCGCCAATTGGTCCACTGCGCTTTGAGTGGGGCTTCCCGCTTGAGCGAAAGCCTGAGCTTGAAGAGCCCGCCGTGGTCTTCCAGTTCGCAATTGGTTCGCCGTTCTAGATGATTTTGATTTGTTAGAGGTTTGAGAATTTTTTAAACAGAAGGGATTCAAAATGGGTAAGCATCTTGTAAAAAACCAAGCCGCAATCATGTTCACAGGCCTGCTCGCAGCGTCTGTTGTCTTTTTCTCTGGCACCGCTGCAACGGCAGCTGAGGCTGGCAAAGTCGCGATTGTCGACATTGAAAAAGCCATTAAGCAGACTTCGGCCGGCGTAAAGATGGAAAAAGAATTGAAGGCTGAGTTTGAAAAGAAGAAAGCGGACTTCTCGAAGCGCGAAGCTGATTTGCGCAAGAAGTTTGAAGAGTATGACAAGAAGAAGAACCTCTTCTCTGAAGAAGCTCGTCAGAAGAAGACAGAAGAGTTTCAGCGCGAGCAGATGAGCTTCCAGAAGGAAGTGGCAGAGAGTCAGAGCTCTATTCAAAAGAAAGAGCGCGAGCTTCTTGAGCCAATCGCCAAGAAGATGGAAGAGACCATCGAGAAAGTGGCGAAAGATGGTGGATACACCGCAATTCTTGATCGCCGCGCTATTCTTTGGGGTTCGAAGACTGTTGACCTTACAGACGACGTCGTGAAGGAATTCGAAAAAACGGCGAAGAAGTAAGAAAGGTAATACCGTGAAGACAGCAGTCAAACCGGTCTACGACATTATCCAAATCATGAAGATCCTTCCTCATCGATATCCATTTTTGTTGATCGATCGGGTGGATGAACTTCATCAGCCAAAAGGCGGGCCGAATCGTGCCGGTTGGAAAATTGTCGCGCGCAAGAACGTTTCATTTAACGAACCGTTCTTTGCGGGGCACTTTCCGCATCGACCTGTGATGCCAGGGGTGCTGCAGATTGAAGCGATTGCGCAGGCGGCGTGTTTGGCTGTTGTTGATCCGAATGGTCCCGAGATGGATGTCGCGATTGCAGGCATCAATACCGCTCGGTTCCGTCGGCCGGTTGTGCCTGGAGATGTTTGCGAAATTCGTTCCGAAGTGGTGAAGGACCGTGGCCAGATCATGGTGGTTAAGGGCGAGATCCTCATTGACGGCGAAGTTGCGGCAGAAGCTGAGATGATTGCGAAAGTATTCCCTAAAGGTTCGGTATGAGTTTGATTCATCCCTCAAGTGTTATTTCAAAAGAGGCCATCATTGCGGACGATGTCAAGATTGGCCCCTTTTGTATCATCATTGGTCGCGTTCGCTTGGGGCGCGGCTCAGTTCTTGATTCACATGTGAGTCTCGGCAGCCCACACGGCGTTGTCGAGATTGGCGAGCGCAATCATTTCTGCGCGGGCGCTGTTGTCGGTGGTCCGCCGCAGGATTTGTCCTATAAGGACCAAGAGACCAGGCTCATCATTGGCAATGACAACACGTTTCGTGAAATGGTCACTGTGAACTGTGGCTCGCCGAAGCAAGGGTGGGGAACCACTCGCATCGGAAGTCATTGT
>JAEUWE010000516.1 GCA_016791465.1 Pseudobdellovibrionaceae bacterium | reverse complement strand
TTCCGCGCGTGCCGTTTGAGAAAGAAGTGTATCGGCATGAGCTGTTGCGGCGAAGGACGCCGACATCACTGTCGCTGCGAGTAGGCTACAAACAAGTGTCTTCATGGTGGAGTCCTCGGTCATTTGGGGTTGGAATCAGGTTCACTCCCGTGGTCATAGGCAAATCTGATTCCTAGTCCTCACTCTCCCTGATTGGACCTGGCATCTGCGCGGAGTGAAAACTTCTCTCGATCGGTGCCATTTTGCGGCGCTCGAAGGAGATTCTGTGGGCAGGGAATGAGCTGAGGTCTTTCGCGTTGCCGACGCACCTCAATCTAACGCAGCCCAGCTTCCGGCGCCGGAAGCTGAGGCGCGTTAACGGCGAATCCGCGACAGTTGCTAATCTTAGAGGCAAAGCAGCAAAGAAGGGTTGAACTCGACCAAAGGCCTTGCTTTGATCGAGGCTTGGGAGGGTCGAAGCCGCATGAGTTCTACAGGGCGTTATCTCATTCATCTGCCGCATTTTGAAGGCCCGCTCGCGCTTCTCCTCTACCTCATCCGCAAGGAAGAGATGGACATCTTCAACATCAATATCAACCAGATCACGAAGCAGTATCTGGAACATATCAGAATGATGAAGGAACTTGATCTCGAGGTCGCTGGCGAATTTGTCGCTATGGCAGCGACGCTGATCCAAGTGAAGGCTCGAATGCTTCTCCCGCAGTACAATGCTGAGGGTGAAGTTGTTGAGACCGAGGATCCGCGAAAAGAGCTCGTTCAAAAGCTTCTCGATTATCAAAAGTATCAGGACGGCGCAAAAAAGCTCTACGAGCGTCCGCTCCTGAATCGCGACATTTGGGCGCGTGGTATTCGCGAAGACCTCCGTAGCGATGAGCCGGGCGAGATCGTCATTGAGGACGAAGGACTTTTCGGGCTGATCGCATCGTATCGTCGAGCGATGAAGAAGGCCGAGCGCCTTGTCCACAAAGTGCGTCCAAAGACGCAGTCCATTGCCGGTCGAGTACTTGAAATCAAGGATCGGCTCATCATTGGTGCGCGCGTGGTTCTGCGCGATCTGCTCAATATCGGAACCCAATCTTACCGCAATCAGCTCTTGATCACATTCCTCTCGATGCTCGAACTTGGCCGACTTGGTTTTGTTTCGGTGTTTCAAAATGAAGTTTACGGCGACATTCACATTGAGCTGAAGAAACCAATCGAGCGCAACGTGCTTGAACGGGTTCAAGAGTTTGACTCTCAAGACGCTGAGGCGATTGCAAACTCGATCATCACTGAGGCTGTGCTGAATCACGAAGATCAGCAGCTTGCAATGACAGCAGAGCCTGAGCGCATCGTGATTGAGAATCCGTTCAACGAGTCGGGCGAAGTAGCCGACGCGGAGTCGGGTTCAGGTGTTGAAGAGCAGTTCATGATGGAATCGGTCGATGAGTCCCTCGAGGATTCGCCGTCAGCAGTTATTGGAAACTCAGAACAGTCGGTATCAGACGACGAACTTCTTCAAGCCGAGCGCGAACTCGGTCTTGATCAGGACGCGGAGGCTTAAGTGGCCGAAATGGAAAAGAACATTGAGCGCGAACTCGAAAACGAGAACACGGTAGAGGCTTCGGCGTCGACCGAATCGGCTGAAACGGCAGAGCTTGCTCCGGCCGATCTCGGCATCGACTTTCAAGAACCAGCACTTGATTTTGTCGATGGTCCTTCGTCTCTTGAGGAGCTTGCGAATCGCTTGCGCGCGACAAACGACGAGGTATCGGCAGATCTTGCTGATCACGGTGCGTACACCGAAGAGCCGGTTGCGGCGTTGGATGGCGAACTCCCGGAAAATCCGATGGTTGTGGGTGAAGTTGAACAACTTCCAATGCTCGGGCTTGAAGCGACGGTTGAAGCACAGACTGAAGAGGAAGAGGAAATCATCGAAGAGCCAACTGAGTTTATCGAGGCCGATCAGTTGGTCTCGATTCTTGAGTCGCTTTTGTTTGCGACAGATAAGCCAGTTTCAGTTGGCGTGATGAAGCAGATTTTCAAGGGTTCGAATGTTCGAACAAAAGACATCACGAGAGCTCTGGATCAGCTGGCCTCAAGCTACGCTTCTGCTGATCGCGGTGTGACTCTTGAAGAGATTCATGGCGGTTACCAGCTACGAACGAAAGTCGACAATACTGAGTATCTTCGTCGCTTGCAAAAAAATCGTCCGTTCCGTCTTTCGGGTCCGGCCCTTGAGGTTTTGGCGATTGCGGCCTACAAGCAGCCGATCACCAAGCACGAGGTCGATCAGATTCGCGGTGTTGAGTCGGGTCACCTGATGCGTGCGCTGATGGAGCGCGGTCTTGTGGGCTTTGGCGAAAAGTCTGATCTTCCAGGTAAACCAATGACCTACGTCACCACTCGAAAGTTTCTTGAAACCTTTGGTCTTCGCAATCTGAACGAGCTTCCGACATTGGCTGAGATCGACGAGCTCCTGCCGGAGGGCATCGGCGAAGTCGAAGAGAAAGAGACTCTTGCCGATCTGACCGGAGCCATGTCGACTGAGCTCAAATCTTCGTACACAGAGGGAGAAGAGGAACTCAACACGATTGCGGAGAGCCTAAAGGTGATCGACACGACGAGCGAATTCTTTGAACAAGAGAAAGTTCGTCAGCGCATTGAGCGTGACCGGGAGCGTGCTCAGGATATTCGTGAGCGCATCACGGTCGGCGAAGATGTTGATGATAAAGATCGTCGTTGGCTGTCGCGCTATGAGGCCAAAGAAGAGGCGGCGGCTCAAGCGGCTGCTGCAGGCGCACAGGCTGCACCCGTTGTTGTTGAAGAAGAGGGTGAGGGTCTTGCAGCTCAGCTCTCTGCCTTGCAGCAGGAGACGCATGAGCAGCAGGCAGAGGCATTGGATGCTGACTCTGATGACTTGAAGGCTGAAAACTGGTCGGCCGACGATGATGACGAGACGCTTGGCGATCTTGAAGCCAATCAAGATTACGACGACGAATCGAACAAAGAGTAATGAAGACGACGGCGGTCCTAAAAGCACTGCTTTCAGTTTTTCTCATCTACCATCTGCTTGCTGTGGTTATTCTCCCTATGGGGACAGGCCTCATCATTCGCGAAACGGGGCGATACTTTATCGCCTATGCCAATCAGCTCGGGCTGAACACGACGTGGCAGTTCTTTTCTCCAGGACCGAGCCCATCGTTCTATCTTGAGTACAGCTATGGCTTTGATCTCGAAGACAACCCTGATGGCTACGAGACGCATCTGATGCCAGAAAAGCGCGTCGGCTTTGGGTGGAGCGATTTTTATAATCGAAGCCTGTTTTCGATGCGCTTTATGGCGTTGAATGCCGCTCGTACAGAGCGCTACCTGGCGCCTCATCTTTGTCGCCTTAAGCCAGCAGCCAAGACGGTGACGCTGCGAACTCTGGTCACAAAAGTTGAGTCAGTTGATCGCGCGATGCTGGGTTCGGAAACCCAGGATTTTTCTGACCTCGCTGTTCGCTCTGAACTGCCGCAAGGCACTTATTTCTGCGGCGGTGCTGAGTGAAAACGATGATTTCGGCACTCGATCGTTATTTCTTTCATTGCGAAGCGGGACTGGCTGTCGGCTTTTTTAGAGTGGCGTTTGGACTCACGCTTTTTATGAATGCGGCGTTTCGCGCGGTGCACTCTGACTTTTACTTTACGCCGCTTGGGGGTGTGCCTTGGGAAGGTGCGACCGAACTTTTACCCGAGTTCTTTAGGCCAGGAATTGAAACCTATCCTAAGTCGTTGGCTGCTGTTTATGGAATGCAAGCGGTCTTGCTTTTGTCGTTACTCTTGATTGTG
>JAEUWE010000489.1 GCA_016791465.1 Pseudobdellovibrionaceae bacterium | reverse complement strand
TGAAGGACGGAGACGTTTTGTTCTTCCGCTTTAACGTCTAATGTACGAGCGCCCTCTCTTCACTGCCAAAGACAGCTGGGAAGTCGGGGCGCAGATTATCGCCGAAGCGGCGTGGATGCAAAAGGCCAGGTCCTAATGGATCCGATCACTCAAGGCGCGCTCGGCGCTGTCACCGCCCAGTCCTTCTCATCTCGCGAATGGATGAAGCATGCGCTTCTCGCCGGCACTCTTGGCGGAATGGCTGCGGACCTCGATGTTCTGATTCGTTCATCAAGCGATCCGCTGTTGGCAATCGAGTACCATCGACACTTCACGCATAGCCTCATTTTCATTCCTTTTGGAGGAGCACTCGTCGGTCTGCTCTTGAGTCTTTTTCTGCGAAACTGGTCGAGACGAAAGCTCATTTTGTTTTCTGTGATCGGCTACGCAACGCACGCGCTTCTTGATGCGTGTACCTCATACGGCACGCAGCTCCTTTGGCCGTTTTCCAATATGCGGGTCGCCTGGCACAACGTCGGCATTGTTGATCCCATACCGACGCTCGCGTGGATCTGTGGAAGCGTCTTTGCCTATCGCACAGGGAGAAAGCGCCTTGCGCACCTTGGTCTTGCCATTGGAATTCTCTATCTCATCTTTGGAGTCGTGCAGCGCGAACGCGCCGCTGATATTCAAAAAGACCTCCTCGCATCGCGAGGGCATGAGAGCGTGCGCCGCGAAGTAAAGCCCACTGTTCTCCAACTGCTCGTTTGGCGCTCGACGTATGAGTTCGAAGGCCGCTTTTACTCTGACGCGATCTATGTCGGACTAACTCCGCGTTGGTACGAAGGTGCATCGGTTCAAAAGTTTGATCGCAAGCGCGAGCTGCCGAATCTGCAAGACGACTCCGTTCTCGCTCACGATATTGATCGTTTCACCTGGTTTTCTGATGGTTGGGTTGGCCTTCACCCTCGGATCGAGATGGACGGCAAAATCGTGCTTGGCGATATCCGCTACGCCCTTCTGCCACAAGAGATCGACCCGCTCTGGGGAATCGTCTTTGATCCTCAGGCCACGGATCAGCACTCGGAGTATGAAACTTTTCGCAGTCCCTCATCTGAAAAATGGGGCGAATTCCGCGCGCTCATGATGGGAAGTGAAATATCTGCCGAAACCAAGCGGCTTTAGGATTTGCAGTGGCGCTGACGATCCGAGTTCGCAAAGCTCAATGCCTATGAGACGCTTGCTTTCAAGTCTTGTCCTCATTTTTTCTCAGACTTCGCTCTCGCAAGTGACGATCGAGTTCCCTGTCGAAAGATCAGACTCCGGCATCGAGATATTAACGACGGTTCGATTGCTTTCCGAGATGAACGCACAGAACGAGAATGCGCTCCTCGCTCACGGCTATCGCTTTGCGTGGCAGTTTGACTGGACTAAGCCCTGGCTTGGCGCCGGCAGTACATTGAATGGAGATGTGTTCTCGATCATGCTCTGGGGCGGTCTTGTGCGCTCAACCGGAATGACGCCGGAAGCGCTCGAACTCATCCTCTGTCATGAGTACGGACACGCACTCGGGGGCGCA
>JAEUWE010000461.1 GCA_016791465.1 Pseudobdellovibrionaceae bacterium | reverse complement strand
TTGAGACCAATAAAGATCGCGATGCGATGTTCATTATCGTCACGAGCTACTTCCTCTTGATGGCCCATCTTCTGCACTCTCAAAGTCTCGGCAGTACGATGTTCATGGCTTTCGATGTCGCCGCGATCACCATTCTCATGTTTCAACTGCATCGCACAGACCGGCGCCTCACTCGGGTCAACTTACGCCCGATCACGCGTATCCTGCTCCTCACTGTTCCGGTGTGGCTTTTTCTCTTCATGGTCTTTCCACGATTCTCGCTGCGCCTCATGCAGTCGCAAAGCAGCGCACCAAGTGTCGGCTTCTCAGAGGGACTCAATCCCACAAGCATCTCGAGCCTCATCGAAAGCGATGAAATCGCCTTCCGTGTGCGTTTTCTCTCGAGCGCAAAACGATCGATTGAAGCAATGTATTGGCGCGGGGCCGTTCTCTACCGCGGCAAAGACCTTCGCTGGCAACCCGAAGAGGAGTCTCTCCTGAAGGCTAAAGGTCGCGCGCTCGAGCCCCGCCCAGCAGAAGCCCCAAAATCCAACGAAACCACCGACTACGAAGTGACGCTCGAACCGAGCGCCGGGCGCACTCTCTTCACACTTCCAAGGCTCATCAGTCTCGATGGCCCCGTTTCAACGATGGGTTTTAAACCCTATATGACAGAGGCCAACCTCGGCCGCCTGACAACTGAACGCCGCGATCGCCTTCTCTATCACGCCCAATCCATACTGGAGGAATTCGGCCCCCTCGAAAACCTAAGCCTTGCTGAGCGAAATCGAAGCCTCCTCCTCGACTCCGAGATCGCCCCGGAAATTCAAGAGCTGGCTCACGAGCTTGGCGCCACTGTCCAGGGTGCACCACAGGCCGTCGCAAAAATAGAAGAATGGTTCATGCTCAAAGGCTTTCGCTACTCTCTCAAGCTCGGTGCAAACAGTCCCGAGAACATGCAGGATTTTCTCTTCAAAAAGAAAGTTGGCTTCTGCGAACACTTTGCCGCCAGCACCGCGACTCTTCTTCGTCTCATGGGTTATCCAGCACGCGTCGCCGTTGGCTACCTTGGCGGAAAATACAACCCTCTCTCATCCACTTTCATCGTGCGTTCGAAAGATGCCCATGCCTGGGTTGAAGTTTGGTACCCATCGCGTCAGAACTCAAAACAAGGGCGTTGGATCACCTTTGACCCGACAGCTCTCATCGTGCCACTTCGCCGTCAGATGGGTGGCGACTTTTTCGATCTCTCCGAAGAACAACAGATGCAGAGCATTTCGCCACAAGACGCCTATGCTCGGCTTTCGCGCTCGACTCTCTCAAATCTTTTTGATCAAAGCGTGATGCTCTGGGACTACGCGCAGATGTCGTGGTCCAACTTTCTCCTGAAATACGATTCGAGCGGACAAAAAGAAATCCTTGATCGCTTGCTCGGCGTTCAAGTCTCGCCGGGCGCACTCTTCAGTCTTGTCCTCTTGTTCTTCATCATCTCACTTCGCCTCATCGTCATCTGGCGAAAGCGCCAATCCCACCTGAGCCCGATCGATCGCCAATTCGACAAGTTGATTCGCGAGCTCGACCGAACTCAAATTCGGACTAAGGCCTCTGACGGTCCGCTGACTCTGCGAGAGCGAACGAGCGACCCCGAGATCAAATTCGCTTTGGATCGCTGGATGGATTTCAAATATGGCGCCACGACGACTGTCAGCGAGAAGGAAACACACTTGGCCCTTCGTCGTGGCGTACGCGCCGCCTCCCGCTTGCCAAGTGCCTCTCATTCGGCACGCAGTTTGCCTTCCCTTTAAGAGTTCTCATCGAAAAAAAGTAAAGGGACTTCTAAATGGACAACATGATTCGCAGCGTTCGCCCAAAATCCGTCAATCGCAATCAACGACGCTTCCGCGAAGAACACGAGAGCTGTGTTCTCTGCGGTACTCGTCTGCAGATGAGGGCCGAACGCCTCGCCGACAAAATGACCGTTCGCGAGATCGCCGAGTGTCCGCGGTGCCAAGTCCGTGCAAGATCAACTGAGCATCCTCTTCTTTGACTCTAGACTCTCATTTTTGACACCACGCCTGTCGGTATCCGTCATTTTTCCGACAGCGCGAATTGCCTAAGTCTTTAGCAATACAGTACCCCGCTCCCTGAGCGACATCACACCCGGCTTTGATTTGCCGAATCAGAACACCTGCTGTCTTGCTTTTTCCTCAAGCGTAGAGAAAAGTCTGGAGCATATTCGTTCGCTCTATAGACGCACAGCGCTAACGCAGGAGTTACTGATGAGATTCACAATGGCGTTTCCGAAAGCGATGGCCGCCATCGCCCTAATCGGACTTTCATTCGCCGCCGGCCCAGTCGACGCAGCAAAAGACGCCGCTGGAAAAATGGCCGACAAAGCAAAACCCACCGCAAAGAAAACAGGAGAGAAATCCAAAATGACCACAGTCGTTATCGAAACATCTGAAGGCAATATCGAAATCGAACTCAACGACGAGAAAGCACCGGTCTCGGTTGCGAACTTCCTCACATACGTCGATAAAAAACACTACGACGGAACGATCTTTCATCGCGTGATCAACGGCTTCATGATTCAAGGCGGCGGCTTCGATGAAAAGATGAGCCAAAAGCCAACTGGCAAAGGCATCGAGAACGAAGCTGGCAACGGTCTGAAAAATGATCGCGGCACAATCGCAATGGCTCGTACAAACGATCCCAACTCAGCGACTGCTCAGTTCTTTATCAACGTTGCCGACAACGCCTTCCTGAACTTTAAAAACCCATCGCCATCCGGCATCGGCTACGCTGTTTTCGGCAAAGTCACAGCTGGCATGGATGTCGTTGATAAAATCAAAGACACCGCCACAGGCAACTACATGGGAATGGATGACGTTCCCAAGAAGACGATGATGATCAAGACGATTCGCCGCAAGTAAGCGTCTATCACGCAGACACTGAACTCGGAATTTACGGATCGCCTCATTATCCTCATTATTAAGGACGCGCTCGATGATCGACTTCAACTTCGCTGACTGGGTCCAACAGACCTTCGCCCAGCTTGCCTACATGCCGTGGGCGGTTTACGGCGCGATCTGCGGATTTATGATTTTAAGCGCGTTCGGCCTTCCGCTTCCAGAGGAAGTCATTTTAGTCAGCGCGGGTTTTGTCGGTCACCTCGCTCTCTTCCCGCTCGAACCCCATCCTCCCGGCGCAAATGTCCTGAACGTTCACGTTCTGGCTGCCGTTTCATTCTTCGCTGTGATGGGCTCTGACTACCTCATCTACTTTCTTGGGCATCGATTTGGGCCTCGACTCTTCGAGATGAAGTGGTTCAGCCGAATGATCAGCAATGACCGATTAAGCAAGGTGAAGGGCTGGATGCAAAAGTACGGCTTCTGGCCAGTTATTGTGTTTCGCTTCACGCCAGGAGTCCGGTTTCCAGGTCACCTGATGTGTGGCGCAATGGGACTTTCGCCTTGGAAGTTTCTTGCGGTCGATGCAATCGCGGCTGGAATCTCAGTTCCAACACAGATCTACTTTGTATCGTACTACGGAAAAGAGATCTTACAGTACTTTGGCCAAGCAAAGCTCTATCTCTTCACTGTTCTCGCCGTGGTCCTCGTCGTGTTTATTCTAAAGAAGTGGCGAGAACAAAAAGCTCAGCAGAAACACATTTAGAATCGATAGTAGGATCGAGCAAAATACTGTGTCTCAGTATCTCGACCGAACTCAAAGCTATCTCGGGGGCGCGCAATATTTCGCGACTGGTCAAATCCCAAGTGCGTCAGCAGCCCCTTGTACCCAACACCGATGAAGGCCGAGAGATTCAGATTCTCGGTTCGATAAACGTCGAGGTTCTCGGCCGCCGAGGCATGCGTCCAGTACTGCTCATGCCCAACCGCAGCGCCAATGCCGAGCGAACGAGTCGCGTTGTAATAGTAGTTCGCACTGAGGTCGTAACCGAAATGCTTATTGCCTTGAGCAAATCCGCGGTCATTTGTCGAAGCCGTTCGCGACTGAATGAAGTAGTCCGGTTTAAACCAGAGCAAGAATGTCGAGCGCGTGGTCAGAGGCACGTAACCTTTTAAGTCACCGCGCAGGCGACCGATCATGCCATTCTTTTGCGAAATTTCGCTTGTCGGCAGGTAAGCACGAATCTCGGTCTTGTAGTCCATTTCAAACGGCAACCAAGGCAGATCATAGCTCGAATACCCAAAGTAACCATCCGACCACTCAAACTTTGAAGCCACGTCGCGATCGCGAAGATCGGAACCACCAAAATTAAATAAGAATGCTGGGCGATAAAACACCTTCTCTGAACGGTTCAATCGATACTCAAGCGAGAGGTAGTTGTAGCTCTCAAGTGAACCGTGTCCGCGATTGGCCTCATTCGCCTTTACGCTCGTAAAGTTAAAGAAGCCTGAGCTGAGATCTTTCTTAATTCCTTCCCAAGTCGACCGCCGAGACACTCTCAACGTTGTGCCTTCACCTTCCGTTGACACGGTCGAACTTGTGCTCGTCTGTGTCTCCGTTGGGCCGAACTCCATGTCATCGGCCTCTGCATGCCCAGTAAAAGCACCGATGATCAGTACAGCCGCT
>JAEUWE010000440.1 GCA_016791465.1 Pseudobdellovibrionaceae bacterium | reverse complement strand
GAGTTCTTCGACCGCGTCGGTCTTTAGCATATTCAAGTGCACATGGACGTCGATAAATCGCGGCATATAGGATTTAGACTAACTCAAGACGTGCGGCGATTCGAGATGAAAACGCCTCCCAAAGAAGTTGTCGGTCCGCGTTTCGCTTTAAATCGGCTTCAAGTTCAAGACTGGCATCGGTCAGATCTTCAAGCTGCTCAAACGAAAGCTCTGTCAGCCAGCCCAATGTCTTTGGCAGTGCCGAGGCACCACCACGGTCCGCCACTGCTCTCGCCCGCCACACCTGCCCCACCCGACGAACGAGAAAACGAATCGCAATCTCCTGGGCGTCGCGCTCTTTTGCGACGTCGCGAAGTTCCGAAAGCGCCTTGGCGCGAGAGCTTGGACCACCGGCTCGCGGCGCACAAGCGGCGAGTAGCGAATCGACAACTGGAAACACATCGGTCGCCGACTCTCCCGATTTTAAAAGCTCCAACGCGCGGCCCGGAGACCCCGCCGCCGCCTCAAGCACCCACTCCGGTACCGACTGATCGGCAAGCACCGCTGCAACTTCTTTATCGGTCAGAGGCGAAAAGCGTACGACCTGTGAGCGCGAACGAATCGTTGAAAGCAAAAGCGAGCTCGACGGCGAAACAAAGAGAAACTGCACACCCAGCGGAGGCTCTTCAATTGATTTGAGAAGCGCGTTTCCAGCCTGCGGATTGAGAAGATGAGCGTCGTCAAAAATCACAACAAGCGGACGCCCCTCGCGCGCAAGGCTCATGAACTGAATCAGATCGCGCACCTGTTCAATTTTGATCTGCGAGCCGTCCGGAGAAATAAAGTAGATCTGATCCGTTTGCGATACCGGCTGCGTGCAATCGATCGCACGCGTTTCTCCAGTCAGAAGTCTTGCAAACTCCAAAGCCACGCGTTTTTTCCCAATGCCATCGGGCCCTGCAAAAATCAGCGATGAGGGCAGACGCGCCCTCCGCGCTTCGAGCTCTTGCCTCGTTTTCAGATGACCGATCACGCCGCTCATCCTGGAAACCCCTCGTGCGCAAAACGCTTCTTGAGAGCAGCAAGCAGCACCTGCAGAAGCTGGTCTTGAGAAAGCTCGGCATCAAGTACGATCCATCGCTCAGGTTCGGCCTTCGCTTGCGCCAAAAATCCATTGCGAACGCGGTTGTGAAACTCATCGGCTTCGTTCTCAATGCGATCGCGCGACTGCCCACCTTGATCTTGCCGCCCAGTTTGCCTGAGACGACTCGCCTCGACAGAAAGATCCAGTAACACCACAGCCTCAGGCCGCGTGCCCTGCTCAGCAAAGCGATTGAGCCACTCGACCTCAGGACGATTCACACCTCGTGCAAAACATTGAAAGGCCACTGTCGATTCACTGAAGCGATCGCAGAGTACCCATCGACCTTCGCGAAGAGCGGGCTGAATCACTTTGGCCACGTGCTGCGCACGGCTGGCCTCGTAGAGCAGGATTTCGGTCGCTGCGACCGGCGCTTCGTGCTCCGTGCGAAGAATCAAACCTCGAAGATCTTCAGCAAGCGGCGTCCCACCAGGCTCACGCGTGACGACGACCTTCAGGCCCGCACCTTCGAGGTGCGCCTTTAAGTTCTTGATCAGCGTGCTTTTTCCGGACCCGTCGAGGCCTTCAAATGAGATAAATGGCATTGCCGGTGTTTTCGCAGGATTCCCCCCTCGACTCGAGTCGCGATGCGCTGCATTACGACTCCGGTGCTGGTCTTTTTCTCCCGATGAAGCAGATACGGGGCTGTGAGTTATCTGATTCCCGTTCATTGAGGAGTGTTTTTTGAGTCAACGACTGCATCCTTCGAACACCCGAATCCTGATCGCGGACGAGAACGCGTTTATCTCTGATAAACTCGTCGCGTCGCTTCAGGAAAACGGATTCATTGTGAAGTCGGCGACAACGGGCGCTGAGGCGCTAGCAATCTGCACGCAATGGAAACCGCACTTCGTTCTCTACGATCTTCTGGTGGCCGATCTCAATGGTCCAAGTCTTCTCAAAGAACTGAAGGCCCAAGATCTCCTCGGCGACGACAAGATTCGTGTCTTTATGATGTCGGCCCATAACACCGTCGCCAACGTCAAAGAGAGTTTAAAACACGGCGCCACCGACTACCTCGTAAAACCCGTCAAAGTCGAAGACCTGGTCGGCCGACTCGTTCTGCACATGCAGCCGAAGCGACAGATCTCTGAAGCGAAAGCCGGTGATACATCCGCCTCTGGCACAGCCATCCACTTCATGCATCTCACCGAACTCCTCCTTCGCGAAGGCCTCAAACTGCATCCGCTCCCCGAGACCCTGTATCGCCTCACCGGTATGCTCAGTCTCGCCGTCGGAGCAGTTCGTGTCTCCATCGTGGAGGCAAGCCTCACAAATGAACAGGCCCTCGTGCGCGGCTCAAGCGACAAGCGCGATATCGACGGATTAAAACTCGATCTCAATAAGTATCCCGAGATCATTTTTGTGCTTCGAAGTGAGAAAACTCTGGCCCTCGACAACCTCAAAAACGACCCCACCATGGCCGCCGTCGCCACTCAAACCAAGTCGATCCAATTCAACGCCATGATCGTTTGCCCAATTCGCTTCGGAGGACAGACCTGGGGTGTTCTTTCAGCTCGGCTACCGGAATCAAAGACCACACTCTCCGATTTTGAGATCCGATTTGCTCAGCTCGCGGCCCATGTTGCTGCAAATTCGATCGTTCGTGGCCTGAATGAGAAAATCGCAGCTGGAAGCGCCGCATAATTCGATAGACCGCGCGCTTTTGCCCGTCTATAAATGATCTCCATGCTGACATTTATTTCGATCATTCACATCGTTGCCTGCCTCCTCCTCATTGCCTTGGTTCTCTTGCAAGATCCAAAATCCAGCGGTGCTGGCGCGATGTTTGGTGGCGGCGGTTCCAATACTGTTCTCGGCGCAACGGGCGCAACGACGCTTCTTCAGAAACTCACTCGCGGAGCCGCGATTGTTTTCGGAGTTTGCTGCCTTCTGCTTGCTCTTTTGGCGAAACAGAACACTGGCTCGGTCTTCGATTCTTCCGCTGCTGCTCTGCCGGCGGCACCAGCTCCTGCCCAGACGACGGCCCCTACGGCACCGGCGACTTCTGAGCAACAGCCCGCCAAGTCTGCGGAGACAACAGCGCCCGCGCCCAGCGAAAAGAAGTAATTCCAATCATGGCCATTCCAATCAAGCGCAACCAAGTTATTGCGTTTGGCGTGTCTCTTCTCGCAGCCCTCGCGGTCGCGAGAATGTTTGTTTATAACGACAGCGAAAAGGCCGATATCCGTCAGACAACCCCAGTCGTTGGCGAAATTCTCTCTGTTGAAGGATCAGCAACTCTGCGTCCACCTCGTCAATCTGGAGCGGTTGAGTTACCACTCAGCCCGGGGCCCTTCAATGCCGAGGCCTTGATTCAATCGCGCGCGGCATCCGCTGTCGTTATTGAGTTTCGCCCAGGCCCAACACTGAGGCTCTTAGAGAACACGCGTCTGATCGCCGAAGTGGAACCGTCACGACCCGATTCTATTCAGGCGACGATCCTCTCTGGCGAAGTCACGATTTTAAACCCGGGAACCAACAGTGCGTTTGTACTTCTCAAAGATGGAATGGCGCTCGATTACAGCCAGGGCCAAATTCCACGCACGGTACCGTTGATTCAAGTCGGAGACGGTCTTCCCGATCCGGGGCTTGGCGCCGAAGAGGAGCTGCGGATTGAAAAAGAGAGCGAACTCAGTTCGCCGCCTGTCACCGACATTGAACCCGATGCTCGCGAGAAAGAAAAAGTTGATCGCCCCAGAAAAGACGACGCCTCAGAAACGCAGTTGTTTTCGACGCTGACCAACGACGACATTCGCTCGCAGGTCAAAGCGCAAGCGGGTGGCTTTCAAAAGTGCTTCGTCGGCATGGTGAATCGGAAGTCGGAGGCCGGCCAAGCCATGACCGCGCTGCCAAAGGGCGAAATCAAAGTCTCGTTTAAGATTAAACCAGCCGGCAATGTGACAGAATCAAAAGTTATCAGCTCACCGTTTAACGATAAGACCTTTGATCTTTGCGTTACTGAGGCGCTCGAGAGAATCACGTTTAACTCCTTTCAAGGTGCGACGATCCCCGTTTCTGAATTTCCTATTTTGCTGGAGTAATTTTCATGCCGAGGACACAGCGGGCCGATCTGGATTCAATACTCAGTCGCGCACCTCAGCGGACGGCTCCCCTCTTTCGCCGACTCGAGTGGCTCTCAAGCATTCTCCATTGGGTGTTTTCAGAATCCCCATTGAAGCTTCAGACCGAACTGGATTTCTCAACTGGTTATCCGCAAGCTCTGCGCATCAAGTGGCTTCTTCACGTCCTCAATCGTAACCCTGAGTGGAAAGGGCCGGTCATCGCCACACTTCGCTCTATTGCCGCCGAGACTCAGGTCTTTGACCTTCTCGTGCAAGCTGGCCTTCATCACGAGTCAGGGCTTTTCTCTGAAATGATCGGACGAATCGGTCGGCGTTTTTTACCGCTCGCTCCGAACGATCAGAATCTTGAGGTTTTCTTTTTCTCCACATTCTCGAAAGAACGCGACGCCGAAGCCATTCTCAAAACCGATGGCGCACTTCTCGAACAGGTGATTGAGTTTTTTCACGACGAACAGTCTGCTAGCCGCTGGGTCTCTGATCTTGAAGAAGCACGGCTGGCGCTGGCGCTGCAGATTGCAGCACTTGGCGGTCACGCCGATATTCGCAACCGGATGAATAAAACTCCGGTTTCAGAAACTCCGTTCTTCCGACTTCACCTCTCAGTTCTCAGTGGTGCAGAGCCCACTGCCATTGCATCGAATATTCAAGCCAGTCTCGGCGCAATCGACGATGTCTATCAGCATATGGATGAGCACGGAGTCAGTATCGACTTGGTCTACCACCTGGAAAGAATGCGCGCGCTGCTGAACCGCCTCTCGATTCTCACCGCAGTTCTTCTGGAACCCAAATTCTCGACATCATCCATTCAAGTGCTACTGGCCAGTGTCATCAAAGAAAG
>JAEUWE010000416.1 GCA_016791465.1 Pseudobdellovibrionaceae bacterium | reverse complement strand
AAATGACCCATAGCCGCCTGCTGGCGGAGACGGGTGGCGATATAGGGCGTGACGGCGAATCAAGTGAGTATGGTCTTGGGATCGCAAAGTAAATGGTTTGAGGTGAGTATGCGAAGGACATTGGCTTTCAATTTGTTGATGACGGGCAGTCTGATTCTTTCCGGCGGTCGGCTCCAGGCTGCGCCGTCGCTTTGTGAAGGCCTTTTTCAGAAGGCATCAGATCAGCCTCTGGCGACGGTTAAGGCTGCGACAGTCGCGAAGGCCGCCGAAGCGAATCTGAAAAAGTACGAGAATATTTTTACGCGGGCCCGCGACCTGGACAGTTACAAAATGGCTTTTGGAAAAGAGTTTTCCCGCGTTCTTGTTGAGATTGCAGAAAAAGGTGGACATTGGATTGATGCGGGGGCCGGTGACGCGATTGCGATTCAAGAGTTCGTCGCGGCAAACCCACGCACACGAGGCACGGCGATCTCTGTTGAGAGCGCGGCGGAGTCGATGGCTCGTTTGAGCGTTATCAAGGGGCAATTCATCGAAGATATTCCGAGTGACCGAGTGGCAAACGCTCGGGTCGTCACCGACGTGATCGGAGGTCTTGCATATTCGGGTACTCCACATCTGGTTCTGCGGAAGTATTTTGATTGGCTCGATGCGCATGGAGAGGTTTTTGTCTTCATGGGGACTCGCGACGTCTACGGGCTCATAAATCGTGTGATCACTGCTGATGGGAAGTATTTGAATCTCATCGATTGGATAAAACTGATCCCAGGCATCAAAACGGAAGTGATCGTTGAAACGCGGGAGGACGAAGGCACCACCTACGAAAAGTGGGCGCTGCGACTGACTCGCGATAAAAGTCGACCTCTCGATATTCCAGATGTGACGCTGCGGGAACTCTTACCCGGCGCTCCCCCCACGATGCTTTTCCAAGAGGCGCGCGGCCTTTCGATCGAGGCCGGTGACACGGTCCTGCTACAAGCGCAGCAGAAAGTTCGTGCTGATCTTGAACAAGGGCTTCGGAGTCAAGCTCAGGCGACCACCTTCACGCAGTTCATGGATTCATTCCGAGGTGGAGAAATCACGCATCCGTTGGTGAGCGCTGTGAAAGGTCTAAAGCCGACGCAAAGCTGGGTGAATATTTCGGCATACGGCGCCAATCTGGCGCACGATCTTGCAAGCAAGGCATACGATGCTTCTAGCGATAAAGTGTTTTTTGGAATTTCTCAAAAATGGATTCGCTTTCGCGTGAACGCGGTGAAGCCTGAGAAGTTCCGTTACACTCACTTTCACTCAGGATTGGCTCTTGATAAAATGACGAATGTGGGGGTGTTGACTGACTTTAATGGCGACTTCGTCAGCAGTCTGCGGCCCGATGAGGTTTTGAGGCGTTATATTCGGGCGATTGGCGATTCGGGGACGGCGTTCATCTATCTTGGACGTGAGTACACTGGGTTCGGAGCAGGTTCTGACGTGCTGACTGCAGCTGGAAAACGACTCAGCCTTCGGCAATGGCTGAAGTCGATACCGGGCCTTGAAGTTAAGCTCTTCCGCGGCGGCTATGCTTATGCCGGGGGCCAGTGGACCTTTGTGCGAATTCGCAAGAAGAAGCCGACGGTGAAGATTCCGGAACTTCAGTTTTTGGGAGCTGATCGTCGCACTGATGGAGAAGTCCCGTCGATGGTCTTTCAAGAGGGGAGATCGCTATGACCACCGGCATGAGTCGTCGCGAACGAATGGTTTTCATTGGGACCCTGCTTGCGATCTCTTTCGCCATTGCTGGAGA
>JAEUWE010000175.1 GCA_016791465.1 Pseudobdellovibrionaceae bacterium | reverse complement strand
CTGGTGAGCCAGTTCAAATACTCTGAAGTTGCTGCAGCAGCGCTCGGCCGATCGCAGCCGTATCGGCGCCACCAGCATTGATTGCATTCTGAATATTCTTGCAGACTTCTCCGTCCTTAAATGAAGAGCCCTCATTGCAGTAAGCGGTGCTGGCTTGTTGCGCAATCGTGCCGACGGAGGTGTTGCTTGTCGGGTCATTGCTGTTCACGAGGTTTGTGATCGCCGTTGAGATTTGCGACGGGTTGAACGACGGACTTGTCGGGTCGGGAATTGAGCCGAGTCCGGCATTTGAAATGAAGGTGGCGAGTTTGGTCATTGTGGCGAGTCGCTGCATCGACCGAACGCCTGAGCGAGTGCAGTCAGTGACGGCGTTGTCGGCGCTATGAGTGGTTGAGCTGTTGGCAAAGACCATATAGGCCATGGCTGTGGCCATCGGATCTTGGCCGCTGGTGGCGCCATCTTTTAGGCGTTGAAAGGCAGACGCGAAACGGGTGCCGGTGAAGCCTTGAGCGATGTAATGTGACGAACAGCGAATGAGATAGGCCTTCTCACTTTCAAGGCCCGCAACGCTCGAGTAACAGCGATCGGCGTCGGCCGACGTTCGGGCTGTGTCGATACACTCTTGTGCGGCGGCAATCTGAAGATCCTCTTGCTGTTCGCATGCGGAGAGACCGAGCATTGCGATCGCCATGAGGAGCAGAGAAGCGAGATGTTTTTGCGTCATCGTCATGAGAACTCCGGGTCCGTGGTGAATAGAGTGACACTCTATTTTACTGCCCCGACAGGGCTGTGGAAAATGTTTCTGTTTTTGCAGAGGTTTTGGACTCGACAGAGGTCGAGAATTGAGGTCCCCGACTCGTTGCCGCGCTGAACCGTACCGAAAAGAGACAGTATGAAACGGCTGCGAATCTTCCTAACACTGCTTTTCACATTGTGTTCCGTGGGGCTCGCCGTACTTTACGGCTCGTTGGCTTACGCGCATGGGCCGAGTTTTGCGGGTGAGATCGATGAGTTCTACTCTGGCGTTCGCATGATGGGAATGGGTGGGACCTATGTGAACGTGGTCAATGACGAGACGGCACTCCTCACGAATCCGGCGGGTCTGGGTAAGCTTCGCGATCTCACATTTACGATTTTTGACCCTGAGGTTCACGCTAGTTTCACGGATACGGAGATTGTAACGATCTCAAACTATGCGGGTGCGCTGAACGTGCAGGGGCTTCTCGATATTTTGAATACGGCAAAGGGTAAGCACTGGCACGCGAAGTATCAGGTCTTTCCGTCTATTGTGGGACCGAATTTTGGGACAGGGGTGCTGGCCAAGTATCAGTATAATGCTGAGGTGAACGAGGCCGGAACGAACTTTCGATTCGACTACGTCTCTGACCTTGCGATGCCGCTTGGCTATACGTTCCGTTTTTTTAGTGGCGTGATGAAAATTGGCGTTGTTGGACGGTTGATGAATCGCACGGAGGTTCACTCCGATATTGACCCGACGTCGACCGGTCTTGAACTTAAAAATATCTCAAGCGAGGGAATTGGTATCGGTGCCGATGTCGGGATGATATTGACGGCGCCGGTGGCGTGGCTTCCGGCGATTGGCGGTGTTGTTCGCGATGTCGGCAATACCACGTATGATCTTCGTGAGGGTATGCTCAATGCGACGACGGCGAGGCCGCTGGCGACTGAGCAGACGATTGATGTTTCGTTTAGCGCACAGCCCATTATCTCGAATCGCATTCGCGCGACGATTGCGCTCGAGTACCGTGGAATCACCACGCCGCTGGTGGAGGGGCAAGAGGACGCGATCAAGCGGGCTCATGCAGGGATTGAGTTTAACTTTGCAGATTTCGCATTTTTGCGCGGCGGTGCCAATCAAGGGTACTGGACTGCGGGGCTTGAGTTTGCGACAGAGCGTTTTCAGTTGCAGGCCGCGACTTATGGCGAGGAGATCGGTACGCCGACAACTCGACGTGAGGACCGTCGTTGGATTGGAAAATTCGCACTCCGTTTCTAAACAGTCTAAACTGAATCCATGTGGATTCGTTTGATCCTAATTCTACTTTCATTCAGTTTGTTGTCGTGTAGTCAGAACGCGTTTCTTGAGAGTGCGAAACGAGACACTGATGATGCCAGACTCTTTGAGGCGCGAAAGCTGATGAATCAGTCGCGTTGGGATGAAGCCATTACAGCCATTCAGGCGACATCGACAGCGACGCAGGCGAAGCGTGAAACGAAGGCGACATTGGCGTCTGCCTATGCTGGAAAATGTGGGTTGAACCTCATTCAGATGGCCGATCAAATTGCAAACGCTGGAAGCTCTGCTCTGTTTGCGGTTTTGCTGCTGGCGCTTCGCAGTGCGGATGCGACGGCGATTGCGAACTGCCAATTGGCGGAGACGACGTTGCTTTCAATTAATTCGACAGCGGCGTCAAGAACAGCGGACGAGAACACGCTTCTGGCCTTTGTTGGCTTTGCAAAGATTGGCGCGATCCTCTCTGTCTATGGAGACACCGATGACGATGGCACTGTGCAACCGGCATTCAACCCTTGTAATACCGGTGAACTTTCGGATGCCATGCTTCGTGAAGTCGGAACGGGAATCACCATCTCGGTGGCGTCACTTGGAGCGTCAGGAACATCGATTGGATCAACGCTTTCGACGGCTGTGACCTCGGCGTGTACAACGTTGGCGGGAGTGAATCCGGCATACGACTTTTGTTCGATCACAGATCCAAATGGTTTCTCGGCCAGCCAGGTGAAGGCGATCGGAGGTCTTGTGCGATCGACCGACACGCCGGGACTTGGGACTTGCGCGGGCGATATCGCGACGTGTGTGTGTCCATGAATTCGTTTTTTCTGCGCCTTTCTCTTTTTACTCTTCTGAGTCAGCTTCCGACGGCGGCGTTTGCGGCAGAACTGATGGAAACGTGGACGTCGGTGCGTGCACTCGGTATGGGCAACGCATTTACCGCTGTTGCGCAAGAGGGCGACGCCATTTTCTATAACCCGGCGGCGTTAGGGCGAGTGTCGGGCTTTCATTGGACGATCATGGATCCTCGCGCGGGAGTGAACGGGCCTCAGGCGCTGGAGGTGGTGCAGATCGCTTCCGGTGGATCGACTCTTGCGGACAAACTCAACAATCTTTACGGCAAGGCGGTTTGGGTTGGCGGCGGCGCGAAAACTTCATTTGTGCTTCCCGGTCTTGGCTTTGCCGGATTTGCGAATGGTGATGCCGGTGTCAACTTGCAAAATCCAGCTTATCCGCAAATGAATCTCAATTACTTTTTTGATTACGGTGTGGCGATTGGAACGGGGATCGACTTTATTCCTGGCGTCTGGTCACTTGGTTTTACGGTGCGCCGAGTGAATCGAACCGGAACGACGTTGCCACTCGGTCCATCGGTATTGGCAACACTCAATACGGATTCAATCACGGCACAGTTAAAAAATCGAGGGACGGGTTACGGCTTGGATGTGGGCACTTTGCTGACAATTCCGGGTCCGATTCGGCCGGCGATTGCTTTCACTGTGAGAAATGCGGGCTACACGTCTTTCAATCACGAAGAGGGTACGGCGGCGCCTCCGCGTTCTGATCCCGACATGACCTTGGGGGCGTCGGTGACAATCGATGGCTTGATCGCAACAATCACGCCGTCAATGGACTATCGATATATTGATCGGCCCGATATTCAGAGCGGAAAAAAGCTGCATCTTGGTATCGACGTCGATTTGCCGTTGATCAGTGTGCGCGCCGGACTCTATCAAGGTTACTATTCTGTTGGTGTCGGGCTTGACGCAGGAGTCGTCGCCTTTGATGCGGCATCCTATGGTGTCGAACTTGGCGAATATCCGGGCCAGCTCGAGGATCGTCGCTATGTGGTCCAGATGACGCTTCAGCTCGGACTCGACGGTGCGGACTTCTCGTTTTCTGGCTTATCGGGTTCAGCTGGCAGCGGTGGGCGCCGCAAACTCAAGCAGCGTCGCTAGCGCGATTCATGACCCGCTGTTCTCGATTTACTTCGCGCGGGTTTGGTCGCAAAAATGGACCTCTTCATGGGGTTGACGCTTATTACTCATTCACGGGAGATCAATCACGCGCGGCACTTCGACCGTGCAGGCCGGGCTGCGACCTGGCTCGTGAGCGATGTGCGAACGAAGCTTCGATTGCAGCGTCGCCGACTCGATGAACAAGGATTTGTCGATGGGCATGCAGTGCTACGCGCCAGTGAGCTCTGGAGCTATTTACTGAAGCGGCTTCGTCCCGATCTCACGATTGTCTCGCGTGAACTCATGGTGTCGACGATTGCAAGCAAGCTCGAAGGGCGCCCAGAGGAGTGGTTGCACGGGCCGGGTGCGGCGAAAACCCTATTTGAATACATTCGTCAGCTTCTTCCGGTTTTGATTTCGAGTGGAGAGAACTTTGTTCTGGATGATTGGTTCTTAGAAGACGAGCAGGCGGCATCACGGCATCGCTGGCAGGCGTGGTGCACGGTGGCTCGCGAAGTTTGGAGTGATCTCGAGCGCGATGGGATCGCGGCCAATGTTTGGGCCATTGGATTGCTGGCGGGGTCGGCGGAGGCGCGTGAGAAGATGGCCCAGGTGTGGACTCGCGACTTGATCGT
>JAEUWE010000348.1 GCA_016791465.1 Pseudobdellovibrionaceae bacterium | reverse complement strand
AAGCCTCGTCGGCTGCGGTCAGAAAGATAGCAGCTTCGATCTTTTGGCAGAGTCGACTTCCTTCAATCAAAGCGCGGCAGAAGTGAATGGAAAAATCGACATCCTCTGGGTTATCGATAACTCGGGTTCAATGGCGACCAGTCAGCAGGCGGTGGCCGACAACTTCTCTCGATTTATTGAGAAGTTTCAAGCCAATGGCTTTGATTTTCAAATCGCGGTCACAACATCTGAGGCATACAAAGATGTTTTTAGCCCGACCTTGCTCAAGTCTCGTTATTCAACTGGAAGCTATACGGATGGCCAGGGCGCGACCGTTACTGCACCAGCGATTTTAACGCCATCAACACCCGATCTTGAGCTGGCCTTTAAGGCCAATATCCTTCGCGGCATCAACGGTAGCGGCGACGAGCGCGCCTTCCAATCGTTAAAAGCGGCTTTGGACAATGTCGACAATAAAGCATTGGGTTTCCCCCGAGCCGATGCCCATCTCTCGGTCATTATTGTCAGTGACGAAGATGACTTTTCTTGGGATGGCACAGGTTCATTGGACAATATGTATGGAGACCCTCGCCTACACACAGCGCAAAGCTATGTCGACCACTTGGATACAATCACAAATTCAACAACGGGCAACCGACACCACAGCGTAAACTCAATCGCGATCTTCGATGAAGCTTGCCGCACGGGTCTAGGGGGCGGGGTCCGCAAGATCGCCGATCGCTATCGCGCACTGACCGAACTCACTGGTGGTATCTTAGGCAGCCTCTGCGATGACTTCGGGACTACGCTCGCCAGCATTTCAAGTCGTACAATTGAGCTCAGCACCCGCTTCTACCTTGATCGAGTGCCTGCCTCCGGAACACTCCGAGTTTATGTGAATGGGATCGAAGTTCCAGCCGATTCGACAAATGGCTATACGTATGATGCGACCAACAACTCCATCTCGTTTTACGGAACAGCCGTGCCTGCCGCCGGCGCCCAGATCAGCGTCACTTATGACCCAACGGGTCTCCGATAACTGATTGCGCCACGAGCAGCTCGTCTCCATAATGTGGGGATGAGCCGATCGTGGCCTTTCATCATTGTTGTACTTTTCTCGTTCGCACTTGGATCATTCTGGGGCTGGCGCCTCATTCAAGAAAGAAACGAAGCCGAAGGTCGGTTCGTTGCCGACTCACACTTTCGCCTGATTGCGCCCACCGGCCTTATTCCGGAGTCCCTTATTCGGAAGTTCGAAAAACAGGAACGTGTCGCAGTCGAACTGACCAGCGAGCCGTCACCAGCAACTCTTCTTCGGAAACTGCTTAAATCGGCTCCTGGCCAATATGACGGCGCGATGATTTTTCATCACCAGCTTCCTTCCGTTCGGACCGAACGCAAACTGCAGAGTCTCTTCGATTCCCGCAATCGCTTCCCAATCGTGATCGCACCAGACTTTCGAAAGTTAACAGAAGATCGCAATCTAATGGAGACGGCGCCTTTACTGTGGGGCTTTCTTGGGGCAGCAAGCCGGAAAACCAGTCCCCCATCTCGTGAAATTTTGAATCAAGCTCGATGGGATGGAAAACATATGACGATTGGCATGTGGCCATCGTGGCTGACCGCCTACTTGCCCTCGCCTGAGACGCTTCCGATAGAATTGATTCGCAAAATAAGTCCCGCTCTTAGAAATCAAAAGAGCTTCTTCGAAACCACCATCACCGACGAAACCAGTTTCGCCATCGTGACCCACGGACAAATGAATCACGAGCCGTTTCAAAGAGATTGGTCCTTTGCATCACTCGACCACGGCTTCCCGCTGTGGATCCTAACTTCGATTGCAGTGTCGGACGGCAACACTGAGATGGCGCGAAAATGGCTGCAATTCCTTCTTGAGCCGGCTGTGAGTCGCGAGTTCACCCTCAAAAGTCGCGGCGGGGCGAGTACGCTTCGAACGATGGAGGATAGCGATCTTCCGAAAGAATTAAAACCTTCGCACTTGCGCAGTGTCTCAATTCAAGAGGTCCTTCTCGATCGCGATGAGCGCGTTCGCCAGGCCGACGACTTGATCGAGCAAACACTCGCGGGTGCTCAGTTGAGCGCGCCAACGCCAACGCCTGCACCGACGGCTCCAAAGCCTGTCGTTTCACGAAAGAAGCCCGTCACCGTTCCTGTTGAGACTTCGGGAGATGCGGAACAGGCACTCCCGCTACCAAGCGCTACGGCGCCGTCAGAAGAGCAATCTCACGCCGATTGACCCCAGTTGGGTGATCGTATTCGTTGCCCTTTGAATCGACAGCACGGAATGTCAGGACAATTGAGTGCGCGAGGTCGTAGTTGTAATTCGTCGGCAAATCAATCAGCACGCGAAAGCGACCACTGGAGTCACACTTGGCCGAGCTCTGATACGGCGCAAGCACAGATGTCGTTCCATTTTTAACTTCGACATAGATCTTTGAATCAGGGAATCCAGCCGTATCGCAAAAGCCGCCAATATCCAGAGATTTCTCTGTCGTCCGCGTCAGCAGGATAGGGTCCACGTTTCCAATCTGCATTGTGAGGTAATTGAGATCCTGCACGCAGGTCGGCCCCAGACAAGAAGCCAAAACTTCGCGATCATAGAGCGGATTTGTCACCGCTTGGTAGGTGCCGCAGTTCTGAAAAGAGAGAATGCCACCCAACGTCAGCAGCCCTAGCGCAAATGCTCGCCCAAGTGACAAATTGAGATATCGCCCCGACTTCTTCATGAATCTCTATTGTGCACGGTAAAATGCCTTTTTTCGAGACCGAACCGCAGTTTTGTCTCATTATGAGATCCATGGTCGGCTCAAACATCTTATCAAGTATCATACTTTGCCTATCCCTCTGGACCTTTGTCGCACAGGCAGCACCCCCAGTGTTTCGCTATTCAGTGTCGACGGAACCAACCGGAATTGATCCAGCCAGCATCTCCAATTCTGAGTCGAACTATTTTGTTTTCAACGTCATGCGCGGACTCTATCGAACAAGTGCAAACGGCGACGTGATTCCAGAAATGGCGGAGACATGTCGAATGACCAATTCTGCGCCTTGGATCACGACCTGCACAATTCGCAAGAATGCACTCTGGAGCGATGGCATAGCGCTCAAGGCGCAAGATGTCGTCTTTTCATGGCGACGTCTACTGTCCCCATCAGCGAAAGGCACGGGGGTGGAGCTCATCAAGTCCGTTCAGGGTGCAATTGATGCTCACGCGGGAAAAATCCCTGTTGAACAGGTCGGACTAAGGGCAATCGATACACGAACAATTGAAATTCGGCATTCGGAATTGGATGCGGAGTTTATACAGAAGCTCGCACATCCCGCACTGTCCTTTGTTCGCGACGGATTTTCTTATACTCGTGCGGCCGCGAGCAAGGCGCCGGTTCTGGGGCCTTATGTTGTCGAGGATTGGACTTCGGCGCAAAAAATAAAATTGCGCTCAAACCCCCACTACGATAGCCACCCTCGACCACCGGTTGAAGTACTCGTCATCGACGACGACGAGACAGCACTGGGACTCTACCGTTCCGGAACGCTGAGCCTACTTCGCCGACTTCCCACCCACTATCTTAAAACATGGAAGCTCTCAAAAGAGCTTCACTATATTCCTGTCGCGCGCTTCGACTACATCGGCTTTGGTCCGCCGCTCAACGAAGACCGCTTTGTATCTGTTCGACAGGCAATGGCACAGTCGCTCAAATACGAAGACTTAAAACGACTCTATGAGGCGCGAGGTCTTCCGGGATGTCCCGGTATTGATCGCCGACACTTTGAAACCGTTCCATGCCACGAATTCAATGTCGCAAAAGCGCGGTCACTTTTAAACTCAAAGGAGAAACCACCACAGCTTTTACTCGCATTTTCGAAACTTGGCGGCGACGATGTTCAAAAAGGCATGGAGTGGGCACAGGCGCAATGGCAGCAAAATCTTGGCCTGAATGTCGAACTTCGCTCGGTTGAGCAGGCAGTTTACATACAGATGTTGAAAACCTCACCGCCATCGCTCTTTCGAAAAGGCGTTGGACTTGATCGCGACTCTTGCCTTGCCGCCGTTGAAATTTTTCAAGAGGGCGATCCTGAAAACTACATTCAACTCAAAGACTTAAAG
>JAEUWE010000342.1 GCA_016791465.1 Pseudobdellovibrionaceae bacterium | reverse complement strand
TTGAGAGTGAGCGGCATTACGTGAATCAAACAAATGAGAACTGCCCAAAAGGGCTTTTTCAAATTTTCGATTTTTTGCTGGGACGAAGAACCGAACTAAGATTTGAAAATTGGAGCGGGTGAACGGGCTCGAACCGTCGACCTATACCTTGGCAAGGTATCGCTCTAGCCAACTGAGCTACACCCGCATCCATAGAGACGTCGACTTTAAGGTGGATTCGGACCCGATGTCAACCCGATGTCGAATAGAATAATTAGGCCCCACGACGAGCGGTGCGGAAGATTTGGATGTACTCCCAGCCCGAAATGACGCTGAGAACGGCGCTGATCCAGAGCAAAGTGCTGCCAAACTGGGCGATGGGGGCGCCGAAGATCGGTGTATTGATCAGGAGCGCTGGAATGCCCACCATTTGAACAGCGGTCTTCCACTTGCCGGTGGCCTTGGCGTCGATGATGACCCGATCGGCAGCGGCGACGGAGCGGATGCCTCCGATTAGAATATCGCGCGCGAGGAGCAGGATCACGACAATGGGGCCAATGCGGCCAGATGGGATGAGCAAAATCAGAATCGTCGAGACGAGGATCTTATCGGCGATGGGATCCATGAATTTGCCCATGGTCGATTGCGCATTGAACAGCCTCGCGTAGTAGCCATCGAGCCAGTCGGTGATCGATGCAATGATGAAGAGAAAGGCGGCCAGATAGCCGCCCCACGGATCACTCATGGTGAGCATGATCGCGGCCATCGGCAGGCAGAGCGCCATGCGGGCCCACGTGAGCCACATAGGGAGCTGCTTTTTCCAGGCTGGCAATTCGGCGTGCGTCATGCGGCATCCCCCTCAGGCGGCTCATCGTGTAGACTTGAGGCCGATGTTACTCGGGATTTTGAAGTCGTCAATTCGGCTTTCTGTTCTGCTTTCGCTTTTGCTCGTCGCTTCAGGCTTTTCAGAGCCTGTGCCGTTTTGGCGTGGGAACAAGAAGCTTGAAACGAAGCTTGAGGAGGAGCGCGCGATCCTTGTTTCGGTGCGCTCAAGCGATGTGCCGGCCGGTGTGCGTTTTTCGTTTCGGGGCGTAGGGCTTGTCAAACGAGAGCGCCGCGACGTTTTAAAGCTTGCGATGCGCTTTGATGATCTAAAGACCGTGTCGGATCACTTCAAAGAAGTGAAATGGGAGCCAAAGACGAATCGACTCTTTGTGGTTGGCCAGGCCCTTGGCTATCAGGCGCGGATGCTCCTCCAAATTGAGAAAGTCGAAGGCGTGACGCCAACTCGCGACGAGATTCGCTTTAAGGTGATCGACGGGCACTTTCTGGGGCTTGAGGGTGCACTAGTTCTGGAGACGCGAACTCCTGCGAGCAAGGCCTCTGGTGAGCGAACAGAGATGTCGATCTGGTGCCTACAAGAGGCGAAGGAGCTTCCGCTCCCACGCGCTTTGGTTGGTTTTGCGCTCGAGGTTATCGCGCAACGTGTGGCTGGAAAGATGCGTGAGCATCTTGAAGCAAAACCACTTTGAACTTGGCGGCTAGCGTTTTTTGCCGCGCGAGGTGAGCGACTTCTTTGAAACGACAGTCGATGTTTCGCGGAAGCTGGATGGACGCTCCCAGGCCGAGGGGAGCGGAAAGTCGATTTGACGTGGCTTCACTGTTTCGCCAAAAGCGCGCTCAAAGTGAATGAGCTCAGCCGCAACCGGTTGTGGAATGGAACCCTGGTAAATTTCTTTTAAGTGCGCTTTCCAGTTGGCCAAGGCCTGTACCATGAGCGCTCGTTCGCCGGTCTCTTCAGCGTACTCGCAAACCCGTGACATGTAGAGGTTCACTGCCTTTGCGGATTGATCGCGTGAGCCATCAATCATGGTGTGCAAGAAGGCGCAGAGCATATCGTAGACGACGAGGTCTTCAATTCGTGTCTGGGCATTTTCAAGTGCATAGATGCCGATGCCCCAAAGTGATTCGTCCATATGGGCATTCCAGATGTCGATGGCCTCTTTGAAGTTCGCAAGTTTAGTGTGGGCGCGAAGCGCTCCAAGGGTGACTTTCGCTAAAAGATACGAATCGAGCTCGCCTGAGTCTTCGACTTTTTTAATGATGCCTTGGTAGGCCAGCAGGGCCTCTTTCGTACGTCCGCCTTTTAGCGCCTCGTCGGCCTTCTGACCCATTTCGCAGAACTGCGCGAGCAGTTTGTCAGACATTTGATTGCGCGGAAGCTCTGGCGATTTGGCAGTTTTCAATACTTTTGCAGACACAGAGTGGCTCCTTTTTGAGACACGAGACTCACAGGCTATTTTCGACCTAAATTGATAAAAAAAAGAGTCGAGAACAGGTCGAGTTTCTTTACTCAGCGATGGGCCGCTTCTAGAATTGAACTCAGGTGTATGTGCCTTGGAAGGAGGTGGTGCCAATGAACGATAGTTATAGTCGTAATTGGACCATCGCCGAGGAATCTTGCCGCTAACCGAAAGGTGATGGCAGGACCTTCGTGCGAGGTCTTAAAACCGCGGTTTTGATGGCCTTTACGGCTTGAGGGATCGCGGTTTTTTCTTTTTTATACACCAGCAGTAGAATTTCCCTTCAAGGCGTTCGCTCTCCAGTTTGGTTCAGTCGCATGTTAAATCCGACCCCGGTGTGTTTGCGAGGGGGGTACTTGCTGACTCGATTCCGATCTGTTTTTGCGGTCTTTCTGTTGCTCACGGGATTTTCGCAGGCGGTGTTCGCGCAGGCGACTTGCGCTGATCTCTTTTCGCGAAAAGTTCGCACTGAATCGAGCATCAAAGAACTTTCGAGTCTCGCGTTTAACGTTGAAAACCTGCTGGCCGGAAAAAATG
>JAEUWE010000171.1 GCA_016791465.1 Pseudobdellovibrionaceae bacterium | reverse complement strand
CCAAGATGCCGATTCACTTTCTGCTTGATGTCGTCTTTGACGTACCAAAGCTCCTGCATCCACGTCGGATGCCCCACCCACACGTCCAAAATTCCATCAAAATACGCCACCGGCTTACAGAGTTTCGCCAGGCGCTCTCCCACCACTTGCGGCCACTGCGTTTCCAATTGCAGACGGAGAAATCCGCTCGCCAGAGGACTCTGGACATTCCGCATTAAGCCTTTTAGAAGATCCGAGGCCGGAGCCATGGTGTCTTCACCTTTTCGGCGCCGGGCGCGGGTTTTAGGGTCGTCTGCCATGTGGCCCAGCCTATATCAAAGGATGCGGATATGCCAATTGCGACAAAACAGATTCACGTCGTCGGCGCAGGCCTTGCCGGCTCAGAATGCGCACTGCAGCTCGCTGAAAAACTTGGGCCCAGCGGCTATAAAATCGTCCTCCACGAAATGCGTGGCAGCAGCGACGGCACCACCACGCCAGCCCACCGTTCCAACGATTGCGCTGAACTCGTCTGCTCAAATTCATTTGGCTCCCTTGCTGCGCACGCAGCGCCCGGCCTTCTCAAATGGGAAGCCGAAACTTTGGGCTCTAAGATTCTCGAAAGCGCGCTCGATGCTCGCGTTCCCGCTGGCCAAGCGCTCGGCATGGATCGCGAAAAATTCGCAAGCCTCGTCACCGCAAAGGTCGCAGCTCACCCACACATCGAAATTCGCCGCGAACTGATCACATCTCTCGACGCGGTTCCAAGACCCGCCGTCATCGCGACCGGTCCGCTCACGCACGACTCACTCGCACAGTCCATCCGCGAGCATTTCACATCGAGCGACTCCGCAAGCGAGTTCCTCTACTTCTTTGATGCAATCGCGCCGATTGTCGCCGCCGATAGCATCAATAGCAAAATCGCCTGGAAGGCCGACCGTTGGAATCGTGGCACTAAGGACTACTGGAATTGTCCGATGACGAAGAAGGAGTACTACTTCTTTATCGACGCCATTCGCGACGCGAAAAAAATCGAACCCAAAGAGTTCGAAAAGGACACGCCGTTTTTTGAATCGTGCATGCCAATCGAAGCGATTCTCGCCCGCGGCCCCATGACCTTGCGCTTTGGACCGATGAGCCCCAAAGGACTTCCGGACCCACGCACCGGAAACAACCCGTTCGCCGTCGTGCAACTCCGTCAGGATAACGCCGAGGGCACCGCCTACAACATGGTCGGCTTTCAAACCAAGATGGCCTATGGCGATCAAAAATCCGTGTTCCGCCTGATTCCAGGTCTTGAGGAGGCTGAGTTTCTAAAACTCGGCAGCATCCACAGAAATCTCTACCTCAACACACCCAAACTTTTGAATGCCGACCTCTCGTCGAAAAAAGACCCCTGGCTTTTCTTTGCGGGCCAAATCACCGGCGTCGAGGGCTATTTCGAGTCCACCTGCATGGGTTGGCTCGTCGCTCATTTGCTAATGGCCAAACTTCGCGGCGAATCCATTGAAAGCGCACTTCCGCCGCGCGAATCGGCACTGGGCTCGCTCCACCGCGCCATCACCGATGAAACCAAGATCGCTCATTTTCAACCGACCAATATCAATTTCGGCCACATGCCGGAGCCTCCGGGTTTTGAGTGGGCCGCAGCCCAGGCGGTCGGGCGCAAAGTCGATAAGGTACAAAAAAAGGAAGAGCAGATTCGCCTGGCAAAACTCGCGATGTCCACGTGGGCTCGCGAGCGGGGTATCGCCCGGCCTGCCGTTCGCGTTGAAAGTGCGGCACAGGCGCTCTTGGCTTTAGCGGAACCGGCGGCGACAGAAACAACGGCTGCTCCTTAACCCAAGCCACAGCCAGGCTCACCTTGGACGTCCAGAAAGCGGTGCGTCACAAATCGCCAGTCGCGCAAGTTTTGCAGGGTTCCTGATGCTCAGACCCCCATTAAGTGATGCCCATCCGGTCCGCGCTTTGCTCTGTCCAAATATGTGAAAGAGCTGTGGTTTTTAATTACAGGAATTCTCGTTTCGGCAGCCTTAAGCGGCATCGTTTCGCTTCGCCAGTCCGAGCAGGCAACCGCACGTTATGTTTCAGTGTGGGAAGAGGAAATCGCACGTGAATTGCTGCTCAAAACCAAGAGCTCGCTCCTCCACAAAATCGAAACACAGCTTCTGGATATTGCTTCGGATGTGGAAACCTGCAACGGAACCCAGCAACTCCAACAGAACTTGGCCGTCACACTTTATGGAACTCCCGCTGGTTCCATCCGCGTATGTCGAGCGCCACTGAAGACCGCCATCCAAGCCGCGCAATCACCGGTCTTTTTGGTTGGAACTTTGCTTTCACTTGTTCTCGCGATGTCACTCTCTCTGCGAAGACGGCGCGAAGAGTGGCGACGCTTAGAGCTTTCGCGAAATCTCGAGATGTCCGAACAGTTCTCAACCCTGGCAAAACAAGTCGCACACGACATCCGAGCGCCGCTATCAGCATTAACGGCGCTCACACAAACTGATACTGATCTCAACGAATCGCGAGAGCTTCTTGAACTCACCACCCACCGAATCAATGGTATTGCCGATGATCTCCTTGCCAAAGGACGCCTGGCGGCGACTCAGGAAACTAAACTGAAACGAAGTCTCGAACAGGTACTCAAAGAAGCGCAGCTCTTAAGCCCGCGGCATCAGTTTACGATCGGCGCCGTCGATGACGCCATTGAGTTGCCTGTTCAGCCTCTCGACTTCGAACGAACCCTCAGCAATCTCATCAACAACGCGATTGAAGCGACGGCAACGACACCTGCGCCGCACATTCAGATCAATGCCGTACAGACGTCGGATCGCGTAACATTGAACATCTCCGACAATGGCGTCGGAGTTCCTAAAAACCTGATCAACGAGCTCGGAAGGCGACCGATCAGTGTCGGAAAGAACAATGGCAACGGACTTGGTGTTTACGGCGCGAAAAACTTCATGGACCGCGCCCGCGGCCGATTCCGCATCAGCTCAAACCAGCGCGGAACATGCGTCGAGCTGGAGTTTCCACTCACTCGGTAACAAATCCCAACTGCTCCTCGAGCGTCTTTTCAAACTTCGCGCGCGGACGCGGTGGTTTCCGATCAAGAACTCTCCGATCAATTCCGTCGTTCATTCGGAATGAGAGAAACAAAAGCTGCGGCCAAACAACACCATCTTTCGAGTCTTTCAATTTGGCGACAAATTGAAATGCCCGATCCGAGCAAAGAACCCGCACTCGCTCCTCATCGCGATGCGCATCGCCAGCGGCGCCGCGAGAAGTAATCTCAAGTTCCGAAACATCAAAAGTCGAAAGACGCACCCGCAGCGAAGTGCCCTTCTCAAGTTCAACGTTTTCAACCAAACAAGGAAACTGCACCGTAACACCCGGGCCACCGGACGAAAGATCCAACGACAAACCTTTCACTCCCTCACCACTGTCGGCATTTACCGTTTGAGTAAGCCGATCGATCTTAAGACCCCAAGGATTTTCTGCATTCGGTGAAAGTGCTTTCAACTCAAACTGCGTATAGGCGATAAGCGAAGTTTCAGAGCGACCATCGTTTAACCGAATTCGAATCGCAGCCTCATATCGTCCACTTCCATCCAGCGCGCGCAAATAGTGAAGTCGTCCAACCTGCGACATGCCCGACTTCTCGATTTTCGAAGCCAAACGTTCGACTTCCCCAAGCCGCTCTTCGCGCTGCTGATCTGTCAGCAGGAAAGCCAGTGCCGTCTGTGTACTCCGAAAGCTCGCGGCCTGGAACGTGTAGAGCCGATCGGTGAAATCGCGAATAAACCGAAGGCGCTCAAACTCCGAGCTTTCGCGCGATGGCACAACCGGCGCCGCCGAGGGTCGATTCAGTACCGCAACCGTCCAACCAACAGAGGCGATCAGTGCCCAAACAGACAGGACAACAACGAGCTTCTTCAGTTCGCACTCCCTTTCGCATCATCGTCGCCGACCGGCACAAGCTCCACCATGCGGTCTTGATGATAGAGACGACTTGGCCCCTCTTTGACCCATCGATCAATTTGAAAGAGCTTCCACTTTGCTTTCTTTCCCGAGCCAGAAAAGAGATCCTCACCGGAACCGCTTCCTCCCTTGAAGTAGCCGCTTCCTTCTTTAAGCAAAACCGTGTTTGCGTTTTGAATCACCT
>JAEUWE010000170.1 GCA_016791465.1 Pseudobdellovibrionaceae bacterium | reverse complement strand
AACTCCTGCATTTTCCGAGACCAGATCCGCATCGAGGAAGCGAAACTGCTTTAGCGAAAGCGAGTCTTTTTTGTTCTTCAGTGGAACCAATTGCTTTGGAAGACCATGCGTCTCAACCCGAATAACCGAAGCGCGCTTGTTTCCATCAGCACCGCTCAGTGCTGCAAAAATATTCTCTGAACCTCTCTGCGTCGCTTCGAAATCAGCGCCAATCTCTTTGCAATCCTCATAGCGATTCAAGAGTTTCAATGTTCCGAGAGGGCCACCAAGGTTCGTGGTTTTCACACACGATGGCGTTGTGAGCGCTGCCGGCGTTACAGCCACAGGTGGAGTATTCAACGCTTCGACAGCCAAGGCGACCGTTTCGATTTCGCGGGCCACCTCGGCCACTTCAAAGAGCATTGCGGCCGTGTATTCAGGAGTGCGGTCATTGCGCTCAGGGAAACCCGACGGCAGGTCTTGATCGTTTTGTTGCTGACCACCGCGAGCTCCACCCGTCGAAACCTTTTCGTCTTTCGGAGAACAAGACACGGCCACCAATGTCAGCACTAAAACCAGAAGCTTCTCAGTCATGTTAGACCTCCCGTGCGCGCTGATCGCGCAAGTCCCGGGCAATCTCCTCGAATCAGTCCTGTTTGTCCACGGATTGAAGCGGTAGCGCCTTGTTCTCTCCCAATCTTGATCGGACCCTGAAAAAACTCGCCGCAACCAAAACGCCGCCCGCGCGAAAACGCACGCTCGCCGCCTGCTCCCACCCCTTCGGGAGCCTTGGTCTTCGACCCAAGGCCGGCATCACGCAGGCCACAAACGCCGGCGCAAACTGCGCCTCAAGGCCCAAGAGAAATTCCTCCTGCTTTGCCGTCGTATCGGTTGCACCTGCCTTCAGTCGCTTGCCCCATGGCGGATTCACGACAATGAACCGTGGCTCCTCACCCGAGGCCCAAGCACTCGCACTCGCGAGCACCTCGATAGGAAGCCCTTTTGGTGCAAGCTCGCTTGCCCGCGCCCGCTGTTCAGTGTGGGTTTCAATCAAAGTGTAGCGAGTGAAGAGTTTCACATTTGGCTTCGGAGTTACCGCCATGAGCGGCGCGGCGGCCGATTCATATTTCTTGCTTGTTTGGATAGCCAGAAACTCAACTCCGGCAAATGTGCGCTTGGCCACATCGGGCTCTGCCAAAAGCCCCTCGGAACGAAGATACTCATGGAGAAATACGCCTGTCCCTGCCATCGGCTCAATCCACTCAAAGGTTTTTCCCGACGCCTTTAAGTGCTCAAGACTTCTCTCCACCACCGCGGCCGCAAAACTCTCGCGAAGCGGGGCCTTGCCGACGTCTTCGCGATCTCCACGTTTATGCAAAAGCTCACCCGAGAGATCAAGACTCACCGTCGCCACGTCGTCATCGAGACGTAGCAGGCAAAGAATCTGGGGCCCAGCGGACTCCTCCTGATAAGGAATACCAAGCGCCTCGGCCACCGCCTCTTCAGCGACGATCTCAATTCTCTTCTTGATTCTGAGCCGCGAACGATGGCTTGCCGCACGGGCACGAATTGTGACTCCCGGTTTCAACCATGTCTTCCATGGTAGACCCTGAATTTTCCTATGTAATTTCGGAAAGTCCTTAGCGCCAAAAACGGCAATACGCAGAAGCACGCGAGTCACGACTTTCAACTTTGGTTGAACGGCCAAAACGGTTCTGAGTGCCGCCTCAAAGCTCACGCCGCCTTTTTCTTTCTTAACAGTTTCTTCAAACCCAGATCCCGCAAGATGGCCACGGAGCTCGCGTTCGGCATCAGCCTCAAAACCAGGGCTCACGATAAGAAAAAAGCGCCCTATGGTCGCGTCAGAAAGTCTCGCCGGCAAAGCCGGGAAATCGTTTGTAGGGCTGACTCGCTTTATAACTTCTGCTTTTCGATTTTTTTGATTGCTCGTCATCGTTCCGTCGCCTATCTGGGTGTCAACCACTTAAGAAGGGGGTACAAGCCATGAATCGCAATCTTTTATTTGCAGTTTCGCTTCTTTTCTCGGTTTCAGGCTTTGGCCAACCGGCATTCAGCGGAGAGCTGGATAACGAAGCCACGGTCATCAACGAGCAGGCCCGTCGGGATCTCCCACAAACGGTTCTTGTTCGCGTTGATGAAAAAACCGGTGCGGCGGCCGTTGTCGAACTGAAAGAGGCACTTGCTGCTGATGTTTCGGCACTTGCACAAGTCCCAGCGACTGAGTTTAAGGCGATCGCACCGGCCACTGGCGAACTCGACCGCACAAGCTCATCGTCAAGCTGGTACGTTTGGTACAACTACGGTTACTACTACGCTCCGACTTACTACTACTGGGGCTATAACTACGCTTACAGCAATTACTACTATTGCAACTGGGCTGGTTATAACTACTACTGGTACGGTTACCGCTGGTAAGCTGAATTCCGAACACGATTCGGTGTAAAAACCAGGATTCCTTTTCAGGAATCCTGGTTTTTTTTTACGAGTCGCCTTTTCTTACGACATCGGCCGCTGTCATCGCTAATCTTCCGGGCCATGAAGAACCTTATCTTTTTCTCGTTCGTCACGCTCATTGCTATCAGTTTCATTCGAAATGCGGAGGCCGCACCGATTGAGGCCGCAAGCCTCGATCGTCTGGCTCGCGAAATTGGCATGCACGCAATCGCTGGTCGTGCGATATCCCCCGTCAAAATCGCCATTCTCGATAACGGCTTTAAAGGTGTAACGGCCAACCTCGGGACACTCCACACAGGACCCGTCGCGGTTGACCCAAACCTCGAAGAAGAGCACGGCACGAAAATGGCCGAAATCGTTCAAGGTCTTTTGAAACGCGCAGGAGTCACTGCGGAGGTTCACCTCTACTCGGCATTCGGCTACTCAAACTTCGAGGCCGCGGTGAACGCGGTCGCTCAAGAAAAGTTTGACGTCGTTCTCTACTCGCAGGTCTGGGAGTACGGCGGAAATGGCGATGGCCGTGGCTTCATCAACGCTGTCGTCAATCGTGCACTTGATCAAGGCGTCTTATGGATCAATGCGGCTGGAAACTTTGGCGCAGGAACACTTCGCACCGCGGTCAGCAAGGGCACCGATGACTGGGCCAAACTCCCAGGCGTGAATGACTCGGCTGTCATCCGTTGCCAACCCCAGACTGGCAGCAGCTGCCGCGCCCGCCTGGTGCTGTCGTGGAATTCATTCTCCGATGATGTAAAAGCAGGAACTGACAAAGATCTCGATCTGGTCTTAACCGACGATACTCTTCGCATTGTACAGACCGCGGGGCTTCAGCAAAAAGTCGCGATTGCACCCACCGACAGCGGAGCTTCGCTTTACCCACGCGAGATCATCGAAGCCGAACTGAAACCAGGTACCTACTTTGCCCGAGTTAAAATTCGCTCAAATAACTTTAGCGCTGGCCGCGACGAGCTTCGCCTCACCGTCTCAGGAGACTTCGTCACGCTTGAAACTAAGACGAGCGGCGAAACGCTTCTTGCTCCGGCCGATAACTCGCGCGTGATCACCGTCGGCGCATCGGACTCCGAGCTCAGCTCATCGAGCCGCCTGCTTAAAAAGCCAGATATCTTGGCACCTTCGCTGATCAAAACCAATGACGGCCTCCAGTACAAAGGCTCGTCCAATGCGGCCGCTGCTGTTGCTGCGCGAGCGACACTTGAGCGCGCACTCGATAAGAACCTCACTCGCGAACAACTCGTCAGAAAACTAAAAACTATCTCATCATCGACAACCCAGACTCGCTTTGGCCCAACCGGCCCTGGCTGCTATCAGCTCGATGTTCTGCGATCCGCGGCCAGCCACCTGCGCCAGATGGCTCTTGAAGGCGGCGTGATTGTTCAAACGACGGATGGACAAAAGATGTTTATGGATGAAGATCCATTCGCACGGGCCGCACGCCTCGGCCTTGCGGTTGCGCCATGGCGTGGCCGGGGCGAGGGCGGACGCCTGATGGGTGATGTCTCAGGGCTTTTCGAATACGGAAACTCCGCCTCCCCTCGCGATGCAATTGAATTTGTACTGACTCCAATCAATGCGGTGATTTGCCCCCTATGAGACAAACGACCCTGACGATCGCGACCGAGAGTCGCGGTCTCCACCGTATCGACCACGCAATCATAAGCGCCTGTCGCGAACTCTTCGCTTCTTCGCCGAGACCCGAGGGCGTGCTTCACCTCTTTATCAAACACACATCGGCATCGCTGCTTATTCAAGAAAACGATGACCCAACTGCAAAAGCTGATCTTGAGAACTTTCTCTTGCGTCTCGCTCCTGACGATCAAGCCTGGCACACGCACCTTGCCGAAGGACTCGACGATACGACTTCTCATTTTAAAGCGGCACTTCTTCCGACTTCGCTGACCATTCCTTTTGCGAACGGGCAGCTTCTGCTCGGACGGTGGCAAGGAGTCTACATCGCTGAACATCGCCACGGATGCCATCAGCGTCACGTCGTGTGCACGATCTTGTAATGTTCAGGATTAAGCGAGCATTGCCCCAATAGAAAAATCATGACAGCCTGATCCCTATGAGACTGGTTGCCGTTGTGATTTTGTACTTGGGTTTCGCAAACGCTATGGCCGCCGACGATGTTTTTACCCGCTGTCGCACGCAGAACCCAACCTGGTACACATGTTCCCAAGACCGCGACTGCGTCGTTATTCCAAACCCATGCGGACACCCGCTCGAAGCTGCCCATCAGCGCTTCAATCTTGAAGCTGCCAAGTGCAACATCCGCGCGGGCGCAGCACTCAGCTGCGCCACATGGAGTGAGGCTGACGGCGGAAAGACCGAGGCCTCTTGCATAGACAAGCAATGTGTCGCGAAGAAAGTGACTAAAAAATAAAGCGCAGTTGCGACATGATGCGGTCGTTGCCGCGGTACTGCGAAAGGTAGCCCTGATTTTCGTTCGAAGCTTTTCGACTGCCCAGAACATCGGCCGCCAAACTCACGCGCCAATCCTGTGTCGTCGCACCCTTGAGCGCAAAATCACATCCAGCATCTGCCATAAGAAGCGAGCCTTGCTCTGAAAGCTCCTCAAGCCAACGGCCACCGAACGACCACGTCGTACGGCGCCCACGCCCAACAACCACTCGGCCATCAACTGCAACGGCCTGCGCCCAAGGGGTTCGCGGACCGAAAACGCCTTTCTCACTCGCAAACCGACCGCGAGTCGTCGCGCCACCACCCGTCGAAGCCAGATAGCTTACGCCAAGCGAAAGGTCCGAAGCGGCACCAAGATCAAAGTGCCCGTCCAAGTGCGGACTCAAAAGCATCAACGGATCGAGCTCTTGGTAAGTAAACGTTGGGCCCGACTCTCGATTAATCGGAAAGTCGCCAAGGCCAGAAAGACCCGCGGTGAACGTCTCTCCCGAGTATCCTGATTCGAAACCGATCAGCTGATGATAAACGACCTCAGGATGAACTGACACCGACGCAAACGACGCTGTATCGGTTAAATCGAGTGCGGCCTCAAAAGGAATCGCAAGCTGGTTTCGTGGTTTAAAAATATAGCTTGCTTGCGCATAGGCGCCTTTTTCAAGCTCACCATAGCGCACGAGTAAACCGCCAGAAGCCTGGTTGATCACCGAACCCACAGACGGAGTTTGAATGTCATACTGAATCGACGTGGACTCTTGGAATAAAATCAAACGATCGCTTGGCTCAACGAACCATGGGTTCGAGCTTTGGATGCGACCATTCTGCAGCGTGAAGCTTGCGCCCTGCTCTGGAATATAGAGCGACGACAAGAACAGCGTGATCTTGGTATTTCCAGAACCGGCATCAACAAAGAATCCCGTTAATCCTTGATCGATCGGACGAAGTGCATCAAAGCGATTCAGTGGCTCCCAAAGTCCAAGATCCCACGAGCGATCAAGAAGACTCCAGGTCTCAAGCCGACGACCAACTGAAACACGCGCGCGCAAGTCACCCGTGATTTCGCCTTCCTCCCAAGAGCCTGTGCGCCAATCGAGAAAGGCCTCGGGGACGTAGATATTCGTGTAGTTTTCAACCGAGGTCGAAAAGCTCCCTCCAAGTTCGAGTGTCCCACGAAACGTTCGTCCCTCTGTTTCAGTTCGAAAGTGGGCACCGATTTGCGTGTAGTCCGGCACTCCTGCCGGCGGTTTTTCACGATTGAGAAAACTCTCCTGACGAACCTCGAATGCGAGCTCGTCAACGGCCTTCTTTGAACTCGATAGCGAAGAGGCCTTGGCCTTTTCTGTCGCCTCGGGGGCTGCTGGTGCGAGTGCGGGTACCGTCGCCTTCGAAACGGGAGCCGCGGCCGCGGGCGAACCACTCACAGCGCTCAAGACGAGCCCGGCCAACAGCACACGCGATCCATATCGAAGCAATGCGGATTGATCCAACAAAGAGGCCTCCACCATAGAGCTTATTAGCAATCTCCAACCCTACCCGAGCAGTCCCTCAAAACGCAATAGCTGGCCTCCGGTCGACTTTTCGCAGCTTTAAGGCCTCGCCTCGAGCGGTTCACGGCTAAATAGTGACAATTTAGGGCCACGCCCTCTATGTTGGCGAAAGGCCCAGCTCGTCAACTTTCCACTGGGCGTATTAGGCGTCCTGGTTGCAAATCCAACTGATCTTATGGCGTAACAGAAACCCAGACGCCGTCGGCGCGTGGGCCGTAGCTCTTACTCGGCCCCACCTCGTCTTGAAGCTCAGACTCCGTAAGACCCGCCCCCTCGATCTGCGATAGGACCGTGACGGACTGAACGCCGCGAGCGCGCAGGCGATCCGGAAGCCCGCCGCCGTACTGAGCGTGAAAATCGCCAACAACGATCACCAAGCAATGTGATGGATGCGCCGCTAAAAATTCGGCTGATGTCCAAGCCATCGTTTCATCCCAAACACTTTGTGCGGCAAAATACCGCTCCATCGCATCGGCCGCAACATGCCCGCCCATAATCTGTTCAAAGCGCTCGCGGTATTCTGCGCGTCCCAATTGAAAGTTCGGCGGCATCAGCTGCTGCTCCTCTGGAGTCAGCGCCGAAATCCCTTTTTTTGCGATCGTACCTGTTAGCGCGCGTGGAGCATTGATGCCGAGAAGCTCTCCACCGGTTTGACCGGGGAATTGAGCCTGATCGCGATAGTCGGCAAAGGGGTTTCCTCCCCATCCGACCGCTTTCAAAAAGTCCGCTTCAGCGAGACTCCCTTTTGAATATGACGTAATCGCTGTTTGATCCGTGTACGATAGAAACTCAAGTCCCACACTCACCGTGCAGCGACCGCCCTGCTGAAGCTCATGAAGAGCTGCCTTCTGATTGGCGTAGTGCTTTTGGTTGCCATGCTGTTCCGAGACGATCAGCACCGAGCCTGGGCCCACGTTTTTAATGACATCGGCAAGTGCCATCGGCTGCAACGACGTACCGTCATACAGAGCATCAGTAAGAGGAAGACCAGCACAGGCCACGCTTGAAACTCCACTGACAAGAGCAAGAACAGAAACCAGAACGACCGCTTTTAGTTTTTCCATTCCGCTATCATGAGTGCGCACCAGGGGCCGGCGTCAAGCGGCAGATCATGCCCCGCCGTCGGATGAAAAAGAATCTGCGCTTTGTAGTAGGAGGCAATGGCCTCGGAGCATGTCGGATTTACCATGCGATCCTGACGGCTCGCCAAAACGAGTAAAGGCGTCCCAATCCGATCCGGCGCATTAAACCGCGAGGCCGCCGCAAGCTGAGTCAACGTCGCGAGATAGCTCACGGGCCGAGTCTCTTGAATATGCGTCCAATCCGGCAATACCTCCGCCTGCCGATCGGGGCGATTCGAAATCCATTCTAGTATCTGACGTTCTCGCTCTTTGACCGTGCCGCTCTTCAAGATCAGCGGAATTCTCCACCACGAGGCCATGCGCAGACGATCGTGCATCTTTGAAAGGCCACGCATCGAGGAGTTGATCAGAACCGCGGAATCAAAATCGGTCGGCCACTTTGACAGCCATTCGGCCGCCACCATTCCGCCAAGGCTAATAGCCACAAGACGCCGATGCGCAGGACGCTCTACCTGCCCCGAGGCCTCAAGCGCCATCATCTCGGCAAATTTCTCGCGCACAAAAGCAGTCATCGCTTCCACGGAAAGCACGGGCGGCATTTCGGAATGGCGACCGCAACCCGGAAAATCAAGAGTTGAAATACGAACCCGAAGGCCCTGCTTTTCATAGGCAGATTCGAGATCCTTGAGGAAGCCACCCCAGTGGCGAGCCTCTCGCGCAAGTCCACGCAGTAAAACCAAATGATGAAGAGGACGCTCTGCCATGACCTATTCAACTCCTTTGTACCAGAGATCCAAAGCACGACGCCGAAGCTGGCGCTTGGAATCCTCATCGATCTTCAGCCACGGATCAGAACTCAGCGCTGCTCGGTGAAGAAAATCAAAAAGCGTCAAATGTCGACGCAAGATTCGCTTGAGTCGGTGCGGCTGTATTGGATGAAAACCACCAAGGGATGAGAACAGTTGCCGCGGATTTTTCTTTAGCCAAATCCAACTGCCCAGCTCAAGCGTGAACGGCAAAAAAGTCGGCCCTCCACTCGCTCCTGCGACCTCACTCATCTGTCGTTCATAGAGCCAGTCCCACAGATCACCATTCAACGTGTACTGCTTGGCCTGCGGCTCAATCTCGTAAAAATGATTGGGATAGCTGCGGTCAAAAAGTCGCTTCAAAGCCGAAATCTCTTCAAGGTGCGGCGGTGGCGTCTTCGACTTTGACCACGGAAACCACAGGCGGTCGACGGAACCAAACCCAGAGTGAACATCGACAGCAATCGAACATTTGGAACGAAACATTTCGCGCTCAACCACGCGACAAACCGCGCGCGATTCGATCTCCATCTCTGATTCCGCATTCACAATCGGTGAATACCATGG
>JAEUWE010000273.1 GCA_016791465.1 Pseudobdellovibrionaceae bacterium | reverse complement strand
CGACGAAACTTTGGGAAGAGGCTCTCAGCCGAGGTCGCCAGTTTGGCTTTCGCAATGCGCAGACGACTGCAATTGCGCCAACTGGGACAATCGCTTTTATGATGGATTGTGATACGACCGGAATCGAGCCGGAATATGCGCTGATCAAGCAGAAGCAGTTGGCTGGCGGCGGTGTTCTGACAACGGTGAATGGGACTGTTGGGCAAGGGCTAAGAGCTTTGGGGCGAAGCGAAGAGGAGAGCCGGGAGCTTGTGGACGTCTTGAAGGCTGAAGGCGAAACTGCGTTTCAGCAGAGACTTTCTGTTCGCGAAGCGAAGGTGTTTCTCTGTGCGGCTCAACTGAGAGCAGATGCCCACCTTGAGATGATGGCCGCTGTTCAACCTTTTATTAGCGGTGCGATCTCAAAGACCGTCAACCTGCATGCCGATGCCAGTGTTGAAGATGTGGCGAGTGTTTTTGAGCGAGGCGCCGCTCTTGGATTAAAGTCGGTTGCGGTCTATCGCGATGGTTCCAAGCAAGCGCAGCCGCTCAAACGCGTCGGAGACAATGAGTTATCAGCGTCGTTTCAAATATCGCCTGACGAAGTATCGACTTGCCCGATCTGCTCATACCCAACAGTCATTTGTGGGACATGCTGGGTGTGCCCACAATGCGGGCACTCGCTTGCCTGCTCGTGAGCGCTAGGTTGCCGCCGGTGCCGAAGTTTCGATGGGCTTCTCTTTCCAGAACTGTGTCGTGCGATTGGTGCGAAGTACTGGACGTGCGCCAAGAATGCGACTGCGATCGCGGGCTGTCACCAAGCCTGAATTAAAGCGTGCGACGATGTCCTCGGGCAGACTAAAGAGGTTCTCAAAAATCTGATAGCGCAGCGACGGTTCGGCCGCACGGAACAGAAGCCGATTGAGCAAACGATAGAAAAGGTTTTGCTCATTGAGGCTCGCGCGATAGTCACGAAGACGAGGTCGAACGGAGCCCGTGCGAAGCTCCGGAAGTTCGGCGATAAACTCGGCAACGCGAACGGCGTCTGGCAGCTCGGCACCAGTGGTGAGATTGTACCATCCGTGGCCGGTTGAAACAGCGATTGGAGTATCGAGTTCAAAGTCCTCGCCGGACGAAAGAAAGGCTTCGGGGGCGAGAGCATCAAAGCTTGGTTGATAGAGGGGAAGGGGAGTGGTTTTGGTTTCCTCGCGTTCGATCGACGAGATCTTCCACCCGAGTCGATCAGCATAGGCGAGAATGCTCTGCTTGATTCGTTCGCGATTGAGATCAGGTCTTGCGCTGTAAAATGCCTCTTTGATGAGAACGCGTTTTTCTTCAAGCGGAAGGCAGACGAAGAAACGGAAGCCATCCATTTGCGGGGCTAGGGCGTCGATTGCGATCGGTGTGTTCATCCCGTGTGGGCTCTGTAGAAGGAGTTCGAACGCGAGACTTTTTCGCCAGCCACAGGGGCTGTCGGCAAATGTTTTTTGACCGATCGCAGACGCTGCAATACCCGTGGCATCAATGACCAGCGGAGCGAACAACGTTTCTCCGGAGGCAAGGGTGACGGATGTCGAGGTCATTTTCTCGACGCGGGACTGGAGACGGATTGTCGCACCTAGTTTTTCTTTGAGAACCTTGTTGAAGTGGGGCGATTCAATTGCGTGTAGGCTACTCGCGACAGTCTGTTTTTGCTTGGGGAATCGCACCTCAAACTGTGGCCAGGTTTTTGAGATGAGCGGTCGAAGCCATTCGGCGTTTTGAACGTCGGAATCGCGAAAAACCCAGACGTGGTTACCACCGAGGCGATCGGAAGCCTCCAAGAGCAGAGTGCGTTTCTCGGGGTGTTGAAGAGAGAGACGATAGGCAAGGAGGCCGCCAGCCAGGCCACCTCCGACTAAAATCACATCGGCATGCATCATATCAGAAAAACTAAAGTCATTTGGCGGCTTTGAGTCAAAGAAGAAGAGACCTTGACGCGGACCTCAGTGATCGGTTCATTAGGCATTTGGGGGTCTGGGGAGGTGCGTGATGAGTAACGAATGGCAAAATCTTGATCTTTTAAATCCGACCGATGTTCACAAGATGCTGCGTGAAACGGTACGCGCATTTGCAGACTCGGAAGTCGAACCGCAGGCGCTTGAGCACGATCGCGCTGAGCGTTTCAATCTCCCACTTTTTCGAAAGCTTGGAGAATTGGGTTTGCTCGGAATTACGGTTCCGGAACAATACGGTGGATCGGGGCTTGATGCCGTGGCAACGGTGATTGCGCACGAGGAGCTTTCGGCGAGTGATCCTGGGTTTTGTTTGGCCTATCTTGCCCATGCGATGCTTTTCGTAAACAACCTTTCGGTCAATGGATCGGAAGAGCAGAAGAAGCGTTTTTTGCCGGGTGTTTGCGACGGGACAAAGGTCGGGGCGATGGCAATGTCCGAACCAAACTATGGAACGGACGTCATGGGCATGGAGACAACGGCTGTTCGCGACGGAGATCACTATGTGATCAACGGTCAGAAAATGTGGATTACCAATGGCTGTGTCGACGATGAGGGCACACCGGCAGACCTGGTTTGGGTCTATGCCAAGACGGGTGAGAAGAATGGTCGGGCTCAGCTCTCGACCTTCATTGTTGAAAAAGGAATGCCAGGTTACGCCGTTGGGCAGAAAATTCGTGATAAGACGGGGATGCGTGCATCAAACACAGCGGAGCTGGTGTTTGCAAACTGCCGGGTACCAGTTGCCAATCTGGTCGGTAAAGAAGGCGATTCAGTTCACCACATGATGCGCAACTTGGAGCTTGAGCGATTGGCGCTTGCTGCGATGAGCTTGGGTATTGCCCGTCGGTCACTTGACGTCATGGTGAAGTATTCGAAAGAGCGCCATTCGTTCGGTAAGCCACTCCATTCATTTGGCCAGATCCAACGGCACATTGCCGAAAGTTATGCTGAGTATCGCGCATGTGCGACGTATGTGTACGATACGGCACGACGGATGCGTCTTGAGTCGGCCGGTAACCGCCTGGACAGCGACGGAGTAAAGCTGATTACGACGACGCTGGCAAAAGAGATTGCGGATCGCGCGATTCAGGTTCTCGGCGGCTACGGCTATGTCGGCGAGTACGTTGTTGAACGCCTGTGGCGAGATTCGAAGCTCTTGGAAATCGGCGGCGGTACCATCGAGGCTCATCAGAAGAATATCACTCGTGATCTGACTCGCGACTAAGGTCCGATTGAGCCCCTTGCGAACAGGTGCGACACTTTCCTCTGGAATAAAATCATTGGGGAAAGTCACATGAAATCGCATCTCGGCGTGGGGTTCATCGCTTTATCAACGGCCTTCTTTGCCACTGCGCTTTACAGCGTTGCCGAGTCAGCATCATCGGATCAGGCCTTTGTCGTTGCAATGACGATGGCGCTGGCTTGGGCGCTTGGCGCCGTGTTGGCGTCTGTTGTTGGAAAGGACAGGCGGCATTCCGGTCGCATGCAAATCGGCGGTGTTTTCGCGCTCGCCCTTTCGCAGATGGGACTGTCCTTTATTTCGCCGGTTAGTTTCGGCGCGATTGGTATCACAGCGATTGTCGGAATCGGCGCGGGATTTTTACTGGTCACGATGGTCTGCTCACACTTGGAACTGCATCGTCAGGCTGAACCGATGCGCGAGGCTTTTGTTGCATTTCTCGCCGGCAAAGGTGCTGGTTTTTTGATTGGCGCCATCATGGTTGCGATTGTCGATGCCGCACATCGGACTTCGCTGTTTTCGATGAGCGCGGTGCTGGTTTTGGTGCCTCTTGTCGCCGGGAAATTTTCGGAGGCAGTGGAAGCTCGTTCACGTCTGGTTCGTGGTATCGCCGGAGGGCTTGTCATTGTTGCACTCTTGCTATTGGTGTCACCTGCGACGACCGAGCATTCTGTGGTCGCAGTAAGTCCGGAACCGTCGTCAACGATTGATTTGGTGCGAGCTCCCTATGTGGTGCGCCCGGGACGCGGGCTGCATGTCTTTTTGGCTGGAATGGTTTCGGCCGA
>JAEUWE010000262.1 GCA_016791465.1 Pseudobdellovibrionaceae bacterium | reverse complement strand
TAACTATTGGATAAGTGGACCACAACAATTTGAAGCGTCAGCGGTCACGTCCAATGCGGAGTTCGGCTACAGTTTTTTCATGTCTGACCGCCTTCACTTTCGCCTCTTCGCCGCAGTTCACACCTATCCACCCGAAGTTTTTAATTCAATGGTCTCCTATGGCGCGCCATCGCAACGTATGCCAAACGACGTGATTAGCCCAGTCTTTGGAGTTTCACTCGGGTATGTCTTTCCCGAGGGCCGCAAACAACTCACGCGACTAATGGAGTAAGAAATTGAATTTTCTGCTGCTTCCCCTTTTCCTATTCTTGCTGTCAACAGCCCACGCCCATCGACCCTACATACCCACACACCAGGTGACGGTAAAGAAGGGCGACATCCACCAAGGCGTGCAGTTCCCAGAAGGATCAATACTGACTTTGATCAGCAGCTCAGGTGCTGTCGCGTCAGCCACACTCAGTCGGGATTTCAAGATGAATGGCCATCTCCTGAAGCGAGGAACCGCACTCTCAATTTGGAGCAATGGTGCGTTGTTTGAACTTTCTCCCGTTAGTGAACAAAAGATTGGAGATCTTGAATTCCAGGCGGGAGAAGCGAGTCTTCGCTTTGCAAACAATGGCGCTCTGGAGAGCGCTTCACTCCACACGGACAAAGAAATCCACGGTTATCGCTTCGCAAAAAACATGACCATCGAATTTCATCCCAACGGAAAACTCAGTCGCGGAACGCTGGCCGAGGAACAGATCAAAAATGGACTCAAGCTCAAGCCTAATTCTGAGATCCGTTTTTTCCCGACCGAGCAGATTCAGGCGGCAAAGCTCAATGGCGAATCGACTGTGGGTGGCTACAAAATCAAAGGCGATCCAAATCCAGCCAATTTTTCCGACGTTGAATTCTATCAAAACGGACGTCTTAAAGCGGCGATTCTCTCGCAGAATACCATGATCGACGGCTATCGCTGCGACCCTGGACACGTTGCCTTCTATGAGTCTGGAAAAATCAAAGAGCTCACCCTCGGCGAAGACCGTGTCGTCAAACTCCATCCCTACCTCGATCAAAGCGCCGTTGAAAAATCCGCACGCCGAGGCGACCGCATCAACCTGAGCGAGGATGGCCGCGTGATGGGCTGGAGCAGCAACCGTTAGGATCTAGTATAAAAAACCTGCCCAACTCGATTGATGTGATCACGTAAATTCTCATTTTCAATTTTTTCAAAAATCGAAAGATCGACTTTATAGGGGAGCATCAACTCATCGATCTCATTTTCAACTAAGAGTAAATCACTGAGATCGATGGTAGACTCTATAACTGTCAGATCGATATCAGATCCGGTACGATACCCACCTTTGGCGCGAGATCCATACAATATCACCTTCTTGATCGCGGGATGCTTCGCGAAAACACCTGAGATTTTCTCTATCACCGAAGCCGAAAGGCCCGAAGTTTGTAAACTCATCGCGCCTTCAAACTTTCCATCTTTTCGACAAGTTTCTTAAACGCCGTCACATATTGAGCGAACGTTTTATCAACAATCTCTTGCGCCACGGACTTGTTGTACGTGTGAGAAGTCTTATTGCGACTTTTTATCATCTCCATCCAAAGATCGCCATCTTCGATAAGGCCTCGATTGAAAGCCTCTCTAGCTGCGTCGCGCGAGCCGGTGATTCCAACATTGCCTTGATATTCAAAGTAGTCCTTCAACACGTTCCAAGCCAGCTCGTGACAAAACTCGAAGGCCTGAATAACTCCCTGCTTTTCAAGTTCACTCAATGGACGCTGATCCTTTAAGGCAGCAGCGCCCTCAAGCTGACTCATAGCCGATTTGAGATTGTCAAGCCTCTGTACCCACCTTATGTCAGCCATGTTGTTCTCACTTTCTCACAAGTATTCTAACTAAACCGGAATCAGCCGCGGCAACCCCGCCCGACCAACCTTGGACGACAATTCACGACCCATCTTTGTCGTCGCAAAGTGATTGGCCTCGATCAGCTTATCGAGCTTTAGTCCCGTCTTCACTCCCATGCGATGAAGCATGTACACCACATCTTCAGTGGCGACATTCCCAGTCGCCGCTGGCGCATACGGGCAGCCACCGAGGCCTCCTATCGAGGTGTCGAAGGACGTGATTCCAAGATCAAGCGAGGCCAGAATATTCGCCAGCGCCGTGCCACGCGTATCGTGAAAATGCATAGCCAAATGACGACGACCGACCGCCGAGATCAACGACCGAATCAAAGCCTTCACCTGCTTGGGATCCGCAATGCCAATTGTATCGCCGATTGAAACCTCATCGCAGCCCATCTCAATTAACTTCTCTGCCAATCGCACCACTTTCGCAGGCGCGACCTTGCCCTCAAAGGGACAACCAAAGCACATGCTCAGATAGCCACGCACGGTCTTCTTATGGCGACGCGCCTCACTCACCACATCGGCATAACGAACAAGACTCTCTTTCACAGAGCAGTTGATATTCTTTTTCGAGAAAGCCTCAGTCGCCGAAGCGAAAATCGCAACGCGCTCGATTCCCGTCGAAAGCGCATCGTCAAGACCTCGGCGGTTCGGCACAAGAGCGGAAAGCTCCGTCCGACGAAACGGTGAACTCTTGAGTTCTCGTTCTTCAAGAACCTGCAGAATCAACTCACGCGAACCGGCCATCTGCGGCACCCACTGCGGCGACACAAACGCGCCAATCTCGAGATCGCGCGAACCGGCCTCCGCTAAAAGCCGAGCCAGCTCCAAGCGTGTCCCCACCGAAAGCATCGTCTTTTCATTTTGAAGACCATCGCGAAGTCCAACTTCGATAATTCGAACCTGGCTCATAGCTTTAACCTCACAAGGGCCGCGCCTAAAACAACCTGCTCCCCAACCGTGCACGTCACTTCTTCAATGAGCCCCGCCGCCTGCGCTTTTAACGTGTACTCCATCTTCATCGCTTCCATCACGACGACGACATCTCCAGCCGCAACCACGGCACCGGGCACCTGCATCACCTTGATGATTTTTCCCGGCATCGGCGCCGTGATCAAAGATGGGTCAGCCGCATGGGACTTCGCCGAGCCCGAGCGGCGTCCGCGAGCGCGTTCGTCATCAACTTTCCACACTTCACCATCAACTGAAAACCACATCGACGAACGATCTGCTCCCGCTCCGCGAGAGACAGCACCCCGAATACGGCGACCTTTCCATTCAAACTCAATGAACTTCATACGTTCCTCCAGGCATCGAGGCGCATCGGATCAGAAAATCCGGTTCGCCCTTGGGCGGGATCTCCGCTCGACAGCAGCGCCTTTTCAGCTTCCATCTGAAAAGCCTTTTCAAGCTCGGTGCGTTCGCGCGGAGCCAAGCCTTCAGGAAAATGCTGACCAACAAACTGAGTCGTCATCGCCCCATCAATAAATTCAGGATGCGACAACATCTCACGCAGAAATGGAATATTCGTATGCACGCCAAGAACAACGGACTCTGCCAACGTCGCCTTCATTTTTTTAATCGCTCTGAGTCGCGTCTCGTCCCAAACAATCACCTTGGCGATCATCGGGTCGTAGTAAGAGGTCACCGCATCGCCGGTTTCAACGCCGGTTTCAAATCGACGCCCAGGTCCCTCTGGCCAAGACACGCCCAAAAGCGGACCGGTCGACGGCATTCCAGCCTGATAGGGATTCTCGGCGTAAATGCGACACTCAATCGCGTGACCATGTGGCCGCAGTGACTCTTCAGGCCAAACCATGAACTCTTGTGCGGCGTTCAGAATTTGCGCCTTCACCAAGTCAATACCCAGAACCATCTCGGTGACCGGATGCTCAACCTGAAGACGCGTGTTCATCTCGAGAAAATAAAAAGCTCCATCCTGCAACAAAAACTCAACCGTACCTGCACTCTGATACTGTGCCGACTCCGCCAACCGTTTCGCCGTTTCACCCATTGCCCGTCGAAGCTCTGGCGTGAGCGACGGCGAAAGCGCCTCTTCAATAATTTTCTGATGACGCCGCTGCACGGAGCATTCGCGCTCCATCAACGACACGACTTGACCGGTGAAGTCGCCAAAAATTTGAAACTCGATGTGCTTGGCCCGATCGAGATACTTCTCCAAAAACACGACTGGCGAACCAAATGCCGCCTGGCCTTCGCGCTGTGCGCTCGCAATTTGTTCCGCCGCCTCCGCGCGCGAACGAATCACCTTCATCCCGCGACCGCCGCCACCCGCCGCCGCCTTCACAATAACCGGAAAGCCAATGCGAACGGCTTCCTCAACAAGCGATTCAATTCGCTGGTCAGCGCCCATGTATCCCGGCACAGTGGGAGCCTTCGCTTGCTCAATTAATTTTTTCGCAGAAATCTTATCACCCGCAGCGCGAATCGATTCCGGCTTTGGGCCAATGAAAATCATGCCGGCACTCACGACCGCCTGCGCAAAATCCGCGTTCTCAGATAAGAAACCAAAACCTGGATGAACAGCATCGGCACCGCCGGCCAGAGCTCCGTTCACCACATTCTCGATACTCAAATAGCTTTCGTTCAACGCTGCTGGCCCAATGCACACTCTCGCATCGGCCATGCGGTACGCACGCGTCGCCACGTCAACCTCTGAATGAAGCAGGACAGTGCGAATACCCAGCTCACGACAGGCGTGCATGATGCGAACAGCGACTTCTCCGCGATTGGCAATCGCCACAGTTTGAATGCGGCGACGCCCACTACCCTTACTCATACTTTAACTCCACGTCGAAATGATGGGTCGCGTTTTTCAAGAAAAGCCCGCAAACCCTCTTGTCCCTCAGCGCTCACTCGACGATCGGCGATCGCCTCTGTCACACGCTCCTGCACGTCAAGTGGATCGCGCCCAACCACGTCACGTATCAACATCTTCGTCTCACGCACAGCCTCTGGACCGACTTCGCAAAACACTTTTACCAAACGCGCTTTCTCCGCAACGACCTGGTCGCTGGTACCGACAAAGCTCACCAAACCAGCCGCGAATGCTTGGTCGGCGTCAAACACCTCTCCAGTCATCATCCAGCGGCGCGCCCACCCGGGATTCATGCGAGACAGCACAAACGGCGAGATCACAGCCGGAATGATTCCAAGTCGAACCTCCGAAAATGCGAACTTCGTACCGGACTCAGCGAGTGCAATATCGGCACAAGCCGTAAGACCGACTCCGCCACCCATCGCGTGACCATGAACATGAGCAATCACCGGCAGCGGGCACGAGCGCACCGTTTCGAACATCGCAAACAGGCGTTCGGCATCCAGCGCGTTCTCTTCGCGAGAAAAGCCCGCCATCGACTTCATGTAGTTGAGGTCAGCGCCCGCACAAAAGGAGCCGCCTTCGCCCACGAGCTGAACCACACGAGCGCCGGTACCAATGCGGCCGTCCGCAATTTTTCGAAAAACATCAGTGAGATCTGCGATCGTCTCGCCATCAAAGGCGTTGCGCACGTCGGGGCGCGACAGGACCACGCGAATCACCAAATCTTGCTGTTCCACTCTGACCGATTTCACAGATCCCCCCTCGCGCCGTCGGCACCAATCACATTCGGAAAACGCCCTTGCGGCGCTCTTCCGCCGGCGCATTGCACGCTGCCGATAGCGCTACTCCCAAAACTCGCCGCGTGTCCTTCGGGTCGATAATCCCATCGTCCCAGATTCGCGCCGATGAGTAATAGGCCGAGCTTTCAACTTCATATTTCGCAAGCGTCGGCGCCTTAAACCGCGCCTGTTCATCTGGGGACATCGTCTGTCCTTTTTCGGCCAGCTGATCGAGCTTCACTGTCAGCAGAACATTCGCTGCCTGTTCACCGCCCATCACTGAGATTCGCGCATTCGGCCACATCCAGAGGAATCGCGGCTGATACGCCCGACCGCACATTCCGTAGTTGCCCGCGCCGTACGAGCCGCCAATCACGATTGTGAACTTCGGCACCGACGCATTCGAAACTGCCATCACCATTTTCGCACCGTGTTTGGCGATACCTTCGTTCTCGTATTTCTTTCCGACCATAAAACCCGTGATGTTCTGCAAGAACACCAAAGGGATACCGCGCTGATCGCAGAGCTCAACAAAGTGCGCCGTCTTCAATGCGCTTTCGCTAAACAACACGCCGTTATTCGCGACAATTCCAACTGGCATGCCGTAAATTCGTGCAAAGCCGCATACAACGGTCTCAGCATAGAGCGGCTTGAACTCGTGGAATCGACTCCCATCCACTACGCGCGCGATCACTTCACGAACATCAAATGGCTTTCTCGTGTCCGCAGGAATCACGCCATAGATCTCTTCAACACTGTACAGCGGCTCTTCCACTTCAGCCGTTCGAAACGATACAGACTTCACCCGATTGAGATTCGCCGCGATATCGCGTGTAATCGCAATCGCCTCTTCATCATCCTCCGCCAGGTGATCAGTGACTCCACTCAAGCGCGAATGCACGTCAGCACCGCCCAACTCCTGCGCAGTCACAACTTCACCCGTTGCCGCGCGAACAAGCGGAGGACCACCCAAGAAGATCGTGCCATTTCCTTTCACGATCACGTTCTCATCGCTCATGGCCGGCACGTAGGCACCGCCAGCCGTGCACGAGCCCATCACAACAGCAATCTGCGGAATGTTTGCGGCTGACATTCTGGCCTGATTAAAAAAGATGCGACCAAAGTGATCGCGGTCCGGAAACACCTCAGCCTGCAGCGGCAAAAATGCACCACCCGAATCAACAAGATAAAAACACGGCAAATGATTCTCCATCGCAATCTCTTGCGCACGAAGATGCTTCTTCACCGTCATTGGAAAGTACGTTCCGCCCTTCACCGTGGCGTCGTTGGCGACGATCATGCAATCGTGTCCACTGATGACTCCAATTCCAGTCACCACTCCAGCACCCGGCGCTTGACCGTCATACATTTCCCAAGCAGCGAGCGTCGATAGCTCTAAAAACGCAGTACCTGGATCGATCAACGCTTCAATACGCTCGCGCGCCGTGAGCTTGCCGCGCGATTTATGCTTCGCAACCGCATCTTCGCCACCACCGGCACGAACTGTGGCCACGCGTTCGCGCCACACATCAACCAAGCTTTTCATCGCCGTGCGATTCGCCACATACTCAGCAGAACCAACGCTCAACGCAGATTCAATTTTCGACTCGATTATCGGATCCATTAACGCTCACCTTCGCGACCAATTTGCCGTCGCGCCCACGCCTTCCAAACCATTTCAACTTCCGCTATGCAAAGCCCATCATCATTTAAAACCGGTGCTGTGACTTGAAGTTCGGCACCATCTGTCAGGCGAGATAAAACATCGCGACGAAATTGCTCCCGCTCAATCGCGGACCAAGTCAATCGCATCACAGCCGCTGTCCCCACGGACTGAGGTTGGAGCCAGCGAATAGCCAAGTTCAAAATGAGAGCCCTTTCAGAAGTCTGCGAGAAGACATCCGACAAGGCTCGCGTCGAAAGCCGCTCGGCCGCTTCCGCCATCGTTACCGAAGATGCACTTGGCAGTGTCGCCTCGTAAATGTCGCTTTGCCCACTCAACCGCACACCATAGCGACCCAAGCCATATCTCTGTATGGTCTGCTCAACCCGATCGACAGCAAGTGCAACGCCCGATTGAACCAATCGACGCGCAAACTCTTGTGCCGTACTCTGCACACGGCCCTTGAGCGCGGCCCGCGACTCCGCCGACCCCAACTCCTGCCATACCTTATTTTTCCATGTTGGCTGCACGCGACCCGCTTCCCATCAATTGACGACTCTTGCCATAGAGTCTAGTGTCTAGAGGACGTAATCGTTAGGGAAAAGCTTTGACTCAGTTCGCCGACCTCACCCGCCGACCAGGAGGCCCCATGACCGGCATCGGAAAGTACTTTGCAGCACTGGTAATCCTCCTCGCCATGATGTGGACATGGGATCTTGCACACTCCGACCGAGAGCTCGGTCTCGATAAACGGCGCGCCATCGAATCCACTCTCCAAGAAACCATCGTTCAGTACATCAAGTCCCAGCGCCCTGGCGTAACCGATGTTATTTTTCAACAGCTCTTCAGCGAAGATCTGCCCAGTAAAGAACCAGGCACCAAGGAAATGCTTGTGCGCTTTCGCTATGTGACCGACGAATCCATCGGCACATCGGGAGATATGACGGAGCAGGTTTTTGAAGGCTCCGTGCGCCTCCGATCCAAAGACGGCAGCACCTGGGAATGGGTCAATGAAAGCGTTAGCTCGCCAATGATTCGCTATAAGAACGGCTCTGAAATCAAAGCGGGATCAGGGCAAGAGCCAACGGCAGCACCCGCCGAAGATCCCAATCAATCCGACGCTCAAAAAGATCATCAGCACTGATGTCACAGACCCTCGCGCCGATGTCGGTCCCAACAGCTGAGTCAGCGCGCTTTGTTGTGGTCGACGAAGACGGATATTTTTCGATCGACGGCATTCGTATGGCCGATCAAGAAGTGGGCGCCAAGTGGCTCAGCAGCATGCGCAAAGATGACCGCGGGCGCGCAATCATCGAAGTCGACGGTCAGCCCGTCATCGTCGAGGCCTTCGACCACCCGCTCACCATTCTCGACGTCGAGCCCGGCCCCGAAACACATTGGCGCGCGAGATTCAACTACGGCTATGAAACCACCGTCGATTCACATTCGCTCGCTTGCGACGAGTGGGATCGCTTTTTTATCCGCACCGAAACCGGAATTCGCGCCGTGCTCAGCCGCTCAGCGCAGAGCCGACTCTTTCAACAAGCCACTGCTTACGACGACACCTCAGTCACCTTTGGCGCGCGCACAATCGAAATTGCACCGTATTACGGTTCGCATTCAGCCGCGAACTGCGCCACTTTCTGGAGCGACATCTACAGAAATGAAGTCCCACGCTGGGATATCGGCGCCTTTCATCCAGCGCTGCCACGCCTCATCCCGCCGCTGAAGCTCACACGCTGCCGAGTCCTCGTTCTCGGCTGCGGCAACGGACACGACGCCCACTGGTGGAGTCAACAAGGCCACATCGTCACCGGCGTCGACTTCGCGCCGGAAGCTATTGAAAACGCTCGCGCCAACTATGGCGAATCTTCCGATCTCAAATGGGTTCAGGCCGATGCCTTTAAACTTCCGACCGACTGGAACGAGCGCTTCGACATTATTTATGAACACACTTTTTTTTGCGCCGTGAATCCCGCGCGTCGACCGGACATTCTCAAACTATGGCGCCGGCTGCTCACTCCCCGCGGCCGACTCCTCGGCTTCGTTCCGATCATGGATAAGCCTGAAGGTCCTCCGTTCGGTTGTACGGAGTGGGAACTGCGCACCCGCCTCCTCCTGCCGCAACGACGCGGCGCGCAATCGCTCTTTCTCCCGCTGATCTGGAGCCGCGATCGCGAATCTATATCCAAACGTCTTGGACAAGAATTGTTCTTTGTCGTCGAACGACGCGATTGAAGCGAATTTTTTGTTTTTTGTCGCACCGAAAAGCAACTGTTCTGACCTAAGTTTTTCTAAGAACTAAAATGGAACCACAGCGCATAACATACTGAAATTACTGAATTCAGCCGGTTCCAACTCACGACATTTTACATGCCCTCTCCTGCCAATCCATAAGCGAACCTTATGGATTGGCTAACAAAATAAAAGTTGTATCTGATGCGTCATCGGATGAGAAAAGCACGCAGTCGAGCACGAAGGATTCGAGCTCTGATTAACCGAAGCGCACATGACGGGGGTCATGAATGCGTTTCGCCCGCCGGACGAAAGGCGGGCAGCAGGGGGACAACGTGAAAGCATCTTTCTCACCAAGCAGCAAGTCGATCGAACCTTCGCCATTTCCACTCCTCGGCAAAATGGCTGTTGTCACCTTGGCCTTTGCGCTGAGCGCCTGCGGACAAACCCCCAATCAATCGGCGGCAATTGAAACTCAAGGCACTGGCATCATTGGCGGTGCAGACTCGACTGGCAACGAGCCCTTCGCAAAACACATCGTCGGAGTTTACGATGTTGCGGTCGGAGCAATCTGCACCGGTACAATCCTTTCTGAGTCCATCATCATCACCGCCGCTCACTGCGTAGAATCTCCCGCCGCTAGCCTCCGTGTCGTATTCGGCACTGATTTCAATTCCCCACAAATCGCAGTTCGTGCGGTTGACGCTTACAAAGTTTCTCCGCTCTGGGCCTTCCGCCAAGGCGAAGAACTCAATACCGGCGATATCTCTGTTGTGAAATTCTCGGGCGGCCTTCCAGCGGGCTTTAAGCCAATCAAGTTTTTGACTGATGCATCGCTCTTGAAAGATGGAGCTTCAGTCATGCTTGCCGGCTTCGGAGCATCAGACGTTGTTCAGGTTCGTGACCCGCGCACTGGCCGAATGGTTTCTGATCATCAAAACGCCGGTAAACTTCGATTCGTTACAACTTCGATCAAGAAAGCTGATTACACGAAGTCAGAAGTTCTCGTTGAACAGGCGCACGGAAAAGGAGCATGCCACGGCGATTCTGGTGGCCCCGCTTACACAGAACTCAATGGTGAATTGGTTGTGTTCGGCGTTACCAGCCGCGGTGTTGATGATCCAAACGACACGTGCGGTGTTTCAGCTGCCTATACAAATGTTGCCTACTACGCGAACTGGATTGTTCGAACGGCAAAAGATCTGAACACGGTCGCACCAGCTCCTGTTCGTCCGGCGATTGCGAACCCTGCAAACCCAACAGCGGTTGCAGCGCGATAGTTTTAAAAATTAAATTTCGAAAGACATGCCTCGGCTCAGCCGATCATGTGGAAGGGCGCTACTGAGGGGGAGCGCCCTTCAGTTTTTTAAAGACCCCCATCAGACAAGAGCTTGCGGCTGCAGATGCACTTGCTGCCGCCACTCGGCCGACAAGAGCTTCGACTGGTATCGCGATCCTGCATCACCCAGAACCGTCACAAATGTCTGACCGGAATTGCGCTGAGCTTTTGCCATTTCAAAAACAGCCGCCAAGTTCAAAGCCGCCGATGTTCCGATAAACAGTCCGTCGTGACGTGCAACATGAAAAAGCATGTCGATCATCGCCTGATCTGACACACGAAGTGCCGAGTCGACCTTGGCCATCGCAAAATTGGCCGTGAGTCTCATGATGCCAATTCCTTCGGTTACCGAGGAACCCTGCGTTTCCATTTTTCCTTCACGCAGCTGACAATAAAGGCCCGAACCAAATGGGTCCGCCAAAGTCACTTGCAGCGACGGTTTTTTTTCTTTCAGAAAGCGGCTGACACCAGCTATGGTTCCGCCGCTTCCGACTGAACAAACGAAATGATCGATCACGCCGCCAGTTTGATTCCAAATTTCAGGCCCGGTGCCGCGATAGTGCGCTTCTTGGTTCGCCGTGTTCTCGAATTGATTGGCCCAATAGGCGCCAGGAGTTTCAGCCGCAATTCGTTTCGCCTGATGATAGAAGTGTTCCGGATTTGAAAATGGCACTGGCTTGAATTTGCGCACCTCTGCGCCAATTGCCTCAAGCATCGCGTACTTTTCTTGCGATTGATTGTCGGGCATCGACACGATCACTCGATACCCGCGCTCCGCTGCCAAAGTCGCAAGGCCAATACCGGTGTTGCCGGCGGTGCCCTCGACAATCACCCCTCCCGCAAGTAACTCACCACCACGCTCTGCACTCTCGATAATTCCCTTGGCGGCGCGATCTTTAATACTGCCGCCGGGATTCAGAAACTCACACTTCGCGAGAATACGGCAACCCGTGAGCTTTGACAGCGACGCGATCTCTACAAGGGGTGTACGGCCGACAAGATCCCAAACATGTGCCATAGTCTGAGTCTCGTCTAAAAAGGTGAGGCCCGCCAGCTTTTGACTGACGGGCCTCAAAATGTCGACGAGGGTTTTGCGTTAAGCCGGATTCTGTCTTCCCGAAATCGATCGACATCGATTTCAGGGAGGCCACCATTCCTCTGGGACTCGCGTTACCGCGAGCCTCAAGCGAACCTACCCGGAAGCTTCGTGCGGGCCGCACTCAAACGCCTCCCTATTTGTTCTTGCTCCGCGCAGAGTTTGGCTGTTTTCACTCCGGCAACTCCCCTCTGATCTCCCGTTCCCGATCAAAGGATCAATGCCCCGGACATTCTCTCTGTTCCACTGTTCCTCACCTTGCGGTGGGGGGTCGTTAACCCCTGCGCTGCCCTATGGAGTCCGGACTTTCCTCAATGCCATTCAAAACTTACATCTTGCGATATTCGTCTCGAGTTGGGGCACTGCGATCGCCTGCAAAACCGTCGGCAGTATAACACAGTCTCAATATGACGCAATGCTACTAATTTCATCATGCACCGAAAGCCGGCGACCGATAGGCCTTATAAGGGGGGACTCATGCAGCCCTATCGAAAAGCCAAAGCCGTCGCAATCAGAACTCATTTCGCCAGAAAGGTTCTGCTGACGTTCGCGCTCGTACTCGGCACTTATTTGGCTTTACTGCCCGTCCTTCACCGACTCGCGGAGTAACGCGGATTTCGACATAACCCCAGCGCTCCGGCCCACATGCCTGATATATAGGCCAAATGGGTTGCCATTACGATGACGACCGCCAAGGGCGCACTCGCCAGCGATCCAGTCACCAATGCACCTCCCGCGACGATGCCGAAGACAAGCGTCACGTATTGGACGATGAGAATGGCGAGCAAAATGGGGTATCCCGCAAAGGCTGCGCCCAGACTCACCAGTCCGACCGCACCCATCAGAAATGGGATCAGCTTGCGGCTGAAGATATGGCGCGGATGGGCTCGGGCCACTTCACTCTGGCTCCAGCCATAGCGAAAGACCCTCTTCGCCCAGGTGCCGAGCGCTTGGTCCTGGTGATGAGTCACAATCGGCTTCGGCAGCAAGACAAGACGACGGAACTTCTCACCAGAGGCTCGCATCAATCGGTAACTCAACTCAAGATCCTCGCCAACCCGTGAGAATTGATCCGAGAAGCCGCCCGCTTCGAGCACTCGCCGCCGCCGGAAAAGCACCGCCGCCGTCGCCAAATGCCGCACCGACCTTTCCGTTCGGAGCTGCCATGCTTGCGAAGTTCCGAGATGCGCCAATGGCGTCGACATCGCCAGTGCCATTGCCCGATCAAAACTTGAGTTCTGCGGCGCTGAAAGCGCCGAGGCTACACCCCAACACACTTCGTTCTGCCGATCGGCAAGAAAGTTTCGCAATGTTTTGAGCCAATCCCGAGGCAACTCGACATCCGCATCGACAAAAGCCAGAAGATCGCTGTTTGAAAGCCGCAGGGCCTGATCTCGAGCGGCGCCAAGATTATTCACCTCGCGGTGCAAATAACGGCCGCCTCGGATTTCGATAACCTCTCGAACGCGAGTCTTCCACGGCTCTGGAGATGCATTGTCGATCACAGTCACAAGCGGCAAGTCTCCAGCAAGTGAACTCAAGGTGCGATGCAGCTTTTCAAATCCCACCTGATCTCGAATGTGAGCCACGATGACAACAGACAAATCCAGCAAACTTTGATCCACGCAGAACAGTGTAGAGGCAGAGGAAGCTAGTTGCCAGAGGGACGACGCTCCGAATAACTTGACGTCAATGTCAGACTGGAAGCTTTGGGGAAAGTACGGAACTACAATCCAACGCGATGGCCCAACTCCACCGCGCTTCTACCTTATTCCTCTCCTCCAACCGACAGACGACGAAGGCCCTCTCGCAGCCCAGCTGGGCCACTTTCTCAGGGCGCCCTCCGCGCCGGTGACGAATCTCGACAGCATCACTGCCGAACTCGATCGTGCTGTTTCAGGCGAGTACGACGGCGTTATTTTTCCAGGCTCTTTTTTTTCGGACCTTATTGCGAGCACATTGCGCGACGACGTCGTTCGGCGCTGCCGCGCGCGTGAACTACGCGTCGTATTTCAAGTGACGGCACATTCTCTCGTTTCCGAAAATGCCCACATGCTACTTGAGGAGCTCATGCGACGGCTCGATGCTGGGGATGCGCTAAACTTCGTCTTCGGAGATGGCGCATTGCCAAAAGACTCATGGCTGGCTCGACTCGCGCGCTGGCCTGAACAGGTGTACTTCACCTATTCAGTTCGAAAAAAAGATCCAGTGATTGAAACTCTGCATCGCCTTCAGCCCTTTGTTCGCGAGCGATTGTTCTTTCACTTCCCCTACCACCTTGCATTTGGGGACAACCATCTCTCATGCCACGAAGTCTTTCAACTCGTTGAGCGAATTCACTCTCGCGTACCCGGCATTCGCGTTCGCCCCCAGTACGGTTGCGAGAATTATGATCCGCGAGTTGATCCCACACTCGAAAGCGAGCCTCTCTACGGTCCACGATGGGCCCACTTCGTCCACAATAAGAGGCACCTTGCTGAGTCCAACGAGCCCATCGAAATATCGGTCATTATTCCGACTTACAATAATCGAGACTATGTTCTCAATACTGTGCGCCATCTGCGTCGGCAGACAATGGATCGGCGTCAATTTGAAGTCATTGTTGTCGATGACGGATCAAATGATGGAACCGAAGAAGCACTTCGACAAGATCTGTACGGTGAAGAGAATCAGTTTAACTTCAAATACATCTATTCTCCGCGCCTCAAACCTCGCAAAATGGGTGACGCCAACTATCGCGCCGGTATTTCGCGCAACCTTGGTGTCAAAAACTCGCGCGGACGGATTCTCTGTTTTCTCGATTCTGACATTCTCACGCCCGAGAATTATTTGTCCGAACTTCTCCTTCAACATCAAGACTTTGACGTCATTCAATGTAAACGCCTGAATTTGACCCAAGAAAAAAGTAACGCCTCGATTCGCTACAACGACATCGATGTTCGGACTGACATTTTTTCAACCGAAGATGGGTACTGGGATCGCTTTCACAGTCTTTCAGAATGGTCCTCTGCCCCATTTTTCTGGAAGTACACCTGCACGTACGGGCTCTCTGTTCCCACTGCCCTTTTTAAGAAAGTCGGCTGGATCAAACGCGGCTTCGTGTTTTATGGTTTTGAAGATGTCGAGCTTGGATATCGACTCGCCCATGCCGGCGCACGCTTCCACCTTAGCCCCGCCACGACTTACCATCTTTTTCACAAAACTGAGCGCTCGGAGTTTCGTAACTCCGACTACCTGAGACAGAGCCTTCTCGCTAAAACAGCGCAGATATTTTACTTGGGCCTCCTCGAGAAGGACGTGTTCATTCACTTTCGGGGGCTGATGAAAGAACAGAATCCCCTTGCAACATTCGTCAGTGCACTCATGAAGAGATTGGGAATTCACATCATTCCACGGTTTCTAACTGAAGTCGGTCTCGCTCTACACAATCGGCGTTGGTTTATGTGGCACCTTGTACAAAAGCTAAAGCACATCTCCGGCATGGACTTCTCCTGGAGTGCCCGCTTACAGCTCTGGCGAATACCTGTTGTGGCTGGACGAATCAGCGCGGCAGTTCCCTTTTGGAAAGTCCGCGTTCTGGGAGAGCGATGTCTTTCAAGACTAGAGCTCTGGAGAGTTCCGATTTTATTCGGACGAGCTGCCG
>JAEUWE010000257.1 GCA_016791465.1 Pseudobdellovibrionaceae bacterium | reverse complement strand
AGCAATCAGTCTGAGTTACCTGATGTGAAATCGACAGATGCCGACGAAAAGATGTCGGGCTATTCAAGCCTTCAGATCTTGGCGAATCTCAATCAGAAGCTGGTCAATGTGAAACGAATGGGGATTGTCTCGACAAAGCTTTCTGACCAGGGTGTCGATTGCCGCAAGGCGGGTGATTTGATCACTTGTGAAGCGCTTGAATTCTTTAAGGACACTGAATCAGGTGAGGGCGGTGGCTCATATGAGAGCTATCGAATCGAGCTCAAAGTTCTTAAACATGCGGACGGTTACAAAGAGTATATCGTCACAAAAACTGAAGCGATGATGGCCGGCTAAAATTCGATAGTGAAATCGACGAAGGAGATTTTAAATGAATAGTCTAAAGCAGTTGCTAGTGGCGTTGGTGGCTCTGACTTGCAGCGCTGGCCATGCGGCATCGATCATGAATGTTTCTTTGGACGTCGGCCCTGACTCAAAGAATCCAAAACCGTTTATAAAATGTGTGATCGAGTCTGGCCTGCGGGCGACATTCGGCGACGATGTACAATTTGTTTCGGTATCACTGGTCGAACGACTGGACGATGTGCCGAGTGCGTCAGATGCAGCAATTCAGTTTGTCGCGGCTAAGGGAGGCCAGGATGAGTCTTACACGATGACATTAAGCAGTCTCGACTCAGATCAAAAGTGGCGCATTCTTAGAGGCAGTCTCGGTCAGGTCTATCTTTACTCACGTGAAGTTTCGTCTGTTGGGCGGCTCATGGGCGCTGGCATGGCTGACGCGCTTGCCGTTGATATTTCGATTTGTAGTGGCCTGTGATAGATAATTTTTTTGAGAGGTTAGAATGTCGAAAGTGATTCATGCGTTGGCGTTTTCAGTTATGCCATTTTGTCTGTTCGTGCTGCCGCCTGATGCGGCCTTGGCCGCGGAGCTTCAGCCCAAGTGCCAGGCCGCCGCTCAAGTTTATGCGGACAATGTCACCGGAAAAGTAGGAACCGCTTTACAGCTTGCCGACGTGTACGAAGTTGATTTGAACGAAGGTGGAGCTCTTGTTCAAGTTGAGCTATACGTCAATCAGAGCGAGAAGCTGTTCATCTTCACAACCAATGGTGCTCGATTCAACTACGTGCGCGACGCTCGCGGGAACTATGTGCCAGTTCCGAATCCCGGGCTTGGTTGCACGGTCGACAAGTTCTGAGATAGCGAGGGATTCTTGCGTTCGGGAGATGCAAGGTTGCCCACAAAAAAAAGCCACATGCGGAGTCGCATGTGGCTTTTTGCTTGTTAGACCCGCGGATCTTCGTGAAAAGACTTGATGTCGCCGGTAGAAGATTTCTACTGACAGTCTACTGAAATGTTTTGAGTCGCACAGTGAATGTTTCCAAGTGAGGCGTCATATTGAGTCGTGTCGATGAATTGAACGCCTTTCGGAAAGTACGGTTTCAATGTGTTTGCTATTTCTTTTTCGATCGCCGGAAACTTTTGCGCTGATAAAAAATAAGCTCCATTCACATGAAGTCCATTTACGGGGTTTGGCAGTATTGCATAACCCTCGCTAAAGAGTACCGGCACATCGATCACAGGCGGCACGCAGTTTTTATAGGTGGTCGACAGTTCTGCTAAAAGGCTTTTTGTCGAGCGGTCGATGATTTCTTGAGCATCGGCAGCGTCATCTGTGTAGCGTCCTGAATCGATGGCCTGTTCTACTTCCGGTGGCAATTGATTTTGTTTTTTTAAGAAAGCCTGCATTTTCTTTGGTGATGCTCGAAGTAATATGAACGGGCACTGCCCTGCTTTTACCTGCGGATTTGGAGCAATGTTAAAAATCTCGTCAATATGACCGACACGTAAAGCCGGAATTTCAACTTCTAAAAGCTTAGCGCGATTCGCAAGATAGTTAATAAATTCGGGATGAGTTTTTCCTGCCCGATCGATATGCCCAATTGCCAAAGTTCCATTTGGAAGAGCCAAAACATTGCCTCCCATTGAAGCGTTTTGATCGGCCTGTGCGGCCTCACTCTCTGAAAAATGTCTTTTAATCAATGAGGCGGAAACAGGATTGGGGTTTTCAAAATCGCCGTCAGCTTTTTGGATGCCACAAGCTTGCATTGCTTGGTCGATAATTGAACTTGATTTTGGCACCATAGGATTCGGAAAATTGTGATAGGCCGGAACACCATTCTGGGACTCCATAAAGAATGGATCGCGTAGAAATTGTAAAGCCGTCGGGGCAACAGGGATGACATTGAGTTGGCCTGCGGAAGCTTTTGTCGAAATAGCGGATAAGCGAGAGCTAAACTTTGCGTCGTTGAGCAGGGCCTCCACCAACAAAACATTTACTTTTGCTCCTGTTTTGGCAAGAGCGATCCCCTCAAGAATATTGAGGCAGCTATGTTTTGTGGGGCCCGAGCATATTACGAAAACGGCCGAAACGGGATCGAGATGAGATCTAAAATCCGGCGTGGCTTTGGGGGCACATTTCGGCAGCACCTTTCCCGTGGCTGCAACTATGTCGGATGGGGATGCAAGGCAAGAAAGCTCTGAGTCTGCGGCATTGGCGCCGAAAAAGATAAGGTTTGTGCTTATGAATGCCAATACTGACTTCGTTAGGCTGGCTTGGACTTTCATAAGACTCTCCATCGCTCATGAGTTGATGAATGGAGATACAGCAAGTTCCGGACCCAATCGAGGGTGGGAAGCGGAGGAATAAATCTTGCGTAAGTTCGGCCCGATCTGATTCCTGTATTCTCAAAGTAAACTCAAGGAGTTTCTATGAAAAGAGTGATGACAATTTTGGGCTCAATGATGATTTGCTCGACAGTTTTTGCGGGAGCAAAAGACCAGAAACTTTTGGACAGTATGTTACTGGCTGGAGCTTCCCAAGTTGTAGAAGGGGATCAGTCGGTCGCCAAGATGACGAAGGTTTACTGCTCACTCAGTACAGTGACTAGTCGCTGTTCATTGGAGACGTTAGTGGGTGATGATAGTGAGGGCTCAACGGCGAGGGCCGACAGCCTGCGTGTCGTTGGTTCGACAGCAAAGGACTTATCGGAAGCACTCCTAGCGATAGGAGCAAATAGCTTTGAAAGTAGAACTGGAATTGTCATTCGCTTGGATGAGGTCTCGTGTTCCCAGCCATTTAAGGCAGGAGAAATTCCAGGTGAAGATCAAACAGTCTGCAAAATTAATTAGGTAGATTCCGTCTTCTGGGAGCGATCGGTCGAATTCGCTCTAGGCGAATCGGTCCAAAAATAAAAAAGCCACATGCGGAGTCGCATGTGGCTTTTTGTTTAGTCGGGCTAAAGCCGGACTACTGCTTCAGAACATAAGCGAAGATCAGTGGCGCCACGATGGTGGCGTCGCTTTCGATCACGAATTTTGGTGTGTCGATGCCGAGTTTGCCCCACGTGATTTTCTCGTTCGGGATCGCGCCCGAGTACGAACCGTACGACGTTGTCGAGTCTGAGATTTGACAGAAATAGCCCCAGAGTGGAACGTGTTCGCGGTGCAAATCCTGATGCAGCATCGGAACGACGCAGATCGGGAAGTCGCCGGCAATACCGCCGCCGATTTGGAAGAAGCCGATGGGCGATTTTGGCGCCGTCGCTGTGTACCAGCTCGCGAGCTCCATCATGTACTCAATACCCGAACGCACGGTGTGCACGTTTTTGATATCGCCTTCGATGACGTGTGCGGCGAAGATGTTGCCGAGAGTGGCGTCTTCCCAGCCTGGAACAACCATCGGAAGGTTTTTCTCAGCCGCAGCCATCAGCCACGAGTCCTTGGGGTCGATCTGGTAGTACTTTTTGAGCTCTCCGCTCAACAGGATCTTGTACATGAACTGGTGCGGGAAGAAGCGCTCGCCGGCGCGATCGGCCTTTTGCCAGTGCTCAAGCACGGCTTTTTCGATACGGCGGATAGCCTCTTCCTCGGGAATGCAGGTGTCGGTGACGCGGTTTAAGTGCTTGTCGAGGAGCACTTGCTCGTCTTGCGGAGTGAGATCGCGGTAGTTCGGAATGCGCTCGTAGTGATCGTGCGCAACGAGGTTGAACACGTCCTCTTCGAGGTTGGCGCCGGTGCAGGTGATGGCGTGAACCTTGTCCTGACGGATCATCTCGGCCAATGAAAGACCGAGTTCAGCAGTCGACATCGCGCCCGCCAAAGTGACCATCATCTTTCCGCCACCAGCCAAGTGCTTCTCGTAACCTTGGGCCGCGTCTTTCAAAGCAGCTGCGTTGAAGTGGCGGTAGTGGTGATCAATAAACGAGCGAACAGACATAGCTCAAACCTCCGACAGAATTGTCAAACCGCAGGGCTTACAAGACCTGGGGATGGCTGGCAAGGGGAGGGGGCTGAAAGCCGCGAATTTACCCCAATTTTTTATTTGGAGTGGCCCGGGTTTTCACTTACAACCGTGTGCTCAAAACAGGAGTGTCGAACCCCCCATGAACGCAAACCCACCGTCGTCTTCGTCGCCACTGGCAGGTTCTCGAACTCAACCGCTCCATTCGCCTCTTTTTGCGGCCCGCGATCTCCTCGAAACGCGCTACCTGGGGGCTGATTCGATCTTGCTTGCAGGATCGGTGGTTCGCGGTGAGGCCTCCAGCTACTCCGATCTCGACGTTATTGTTCTCTTTCCCCACGTTCGCGCCGCTTACCGCGAGTCGTTTACGCATAAGGGGTGGCCGGTCGAAGCGTTTATCCACGATATGGAGACGCTTCGCTATTTCTTGTATCGCGTTGACCAACCGCAGGCCTCGGCGACTCTTTGCGAGATGATTCGCGAGGGGCATGAGATTCCCGGTGCAACGGCAATGACCGCTGACGCGAAAGCGCTTGCGGGCGATGTGTTGAAGGCCGGTCCTCCAAAGCTCACAGTCGATGAGATCGAAGATCGTCGTTACCATATTTCGGAATTGATCGATGATCTTCGTGAACCGCGCTCTCGACACGAACTGATTGCAGCGGCAAGCCGTGTGTACGGCGAGCTTGCGGACTTCTATTGCCGCTCGCATGGGCATTGGACGGGATCGGGCAAAGGCCTTTTAAAACGTATGAAGTCGATCGACACGGCTCTCGCGCGTCGCTTTTCTGAGGCCTTTGATCAGCTCTTTCAGCATGGTCAGCCAGGACCTGTGATTCATCTCACTGAAGAGATGCTCGCTCCCTTTGGTGGCTTTCTCTTTGATGCTTATCGTCGTGAAGCGCCGTCCAATTGGCGTGGGAAGTAGTCGCTGATGAATGACCAAAGGCTCGATGGCGATTCGGTCAAGCAGGCGATTTCGCTTTTGAGCGATTTGGTGAACGACCCCGTTCGCTTTGCCGAGCTTGACGAGAGTGACCGCATTGAACTCATGCGGGTCGCGGGGCGTTTGTCGCGACCAACGCGCGATGAATTGAAGGTTCGAACGCGCGACTACACTCGACTTAAGAAAAAACAGATCGTGCTCGCCGATCGCGCGGCTCGCGCAAAGACCGGCATTCGCGAAGCGCGATTGACGCCGGTGTTTGTGGCTCCAGAAAAACTTGCGGGCGGTGTCGAACACGATCAGGAATTGAAATCAGCGCGGAACTGCTACGTCTGCAAGGCTGAATTCACAAAGCTTCATTTCTTCTACGATTCCATGTGTCCCTCGTGTGCGCAGCTCAACTACGAAAAGCGCTTTCAAACGGCGCCGATGCATGGACAAGTGGCGATCATCACGGGCTCACGTCTTAAGATCGGCTACCAGGCGACGGTGATGATGCTGAGAGCCGGTGCGCGCGTGATCGCGACAACACGCTTTCCGGTGGATTCAGCACTTCGCTTTTCAAAAGAGCCCGACTTTTCAAAGTGGCGCGA
>JAEUWE010000250.1 GCA_016791465.1 Pseudobdellovibrionaceae bacterium | reverse complement strand
TCCTGAAACGCCCTGCGCTTCAAGCGCGACAAGAATGTTCTCACTCACCGTTAAGCGCCTGAAAATAGACGCCTCCTGCGGCAGGTAACTTAGGCCGATGCGTGCTCGCTGGTACATCGGCAAATTCCCAATCGACTGATCGCCAAGGAGAATCTCACCCGCATCAGGAGTCACCAGACCAACGACCATATAGAAACTCGTGGTTTTTCCGGCTCCGTTTGGTCCAAGCAGGCCAATGACCTGTCCCGCCTCAACCTCAAAGGAAACGCCATCGACCACCTTGCGCGCCTTAAACGCCTTGGCGATCCCGCGAACCGTTAACTTGATCATGGCTTTTCCCCCTTGTTCGGCACCTGTTCACGATTATCGCGACCGACACGCTCGGGATCAATCTGCGCTTTAACATTGAGCACTTGAACTTTTTTTCCGCCGTCGAGAAAAATGATTTCGTCGCCAAAAAGCTCATCATCAACCTGCACCACGCGCGGTGTTCCGCGAAACACATATCGATCATCGCGAAAATGAATCGAGAGGGATCCACTTGTGGCAAAGCGATCGGCTTCGGTCACGCGGACTCCGCCAACCACTTCAACTGAGTCCAGAGTCCCGGTCGCCGGGTCGTATGCAAACTCAGCACGCGGCCCAGTGATGCGCATTGCCTCAATATCGATGACCACGGCTCCCGAAAACTGCGCTGAGTTTGTCTTTCCAGAGAATAGAGCCGTGTTCGACTGAATCTGGGCGATTCGACCATGGGGAATATGCCGCTTTGCCTTCACGTCCTTTGCGATCTTGAGTTGATTCGTTCCCATGTCGGCGGTCATACCTTCACCGACGAGCTCCAAACGCGCCCCCTCTTTATCGACGGGACCCTCCATCTGAACCGCCGTTGGGGCCGAAAGTCGCTTTGCCTTCGGATCATAGAAAACAGATTCTGATTTGAAGGTGTAGCCATTCGACGAACGCGTGATCACATTGCCGCGAACCCACATGGCATAGGTCTCCGTTTGCACTCCTCCGGTTTTTCCTGTCACCGTGTAGACGACGCCGTTGGACGCGTAAAACTTCACGCGCACATCATCGAGCGTCCATTCGCCAACGGCCTTCGGAGAAACGGCCCGCGCCGACCAGAGCTCAAGCTCTTTTCCCTCCGGCTTCGCTTCCACCAGATCGGCGTCAAAGACGACTTGGCCGGCTTTTGTGTCGGACGGAATGCCTTTGGGCAGTTTTCGGGCCGATCCCTTTTTTGAACCCCGCACTGTCTTTTTCTGAGACAAAAGCGGCTCTTGGTTTTCGACATCACGTGGCAGAAGAACCAGCACCTGAATGACGATGATCACAAATAAGAGGCCAGAAATAATCAAATTTCGTCTATGAAATGGTGAGCGCACCTACAAACGCTATCACAGTTACGGATCGAGACGAACAAGCCGACGCACAGCGGAACTTGCCTCAACCTCGGCCCTACTTTAGCCGATATATCCACAATGAAGCCGATTTGGTTTATCCATCGTGGGGGCGCAGTTTCTGGACCATTGACCTCTGTTGAGGTCGACCGCCGCATAGGCGCCGGCACCATCGAGCCCGACACACTTATTTGGGCGCGAGGCTCAAACGAGTGGACACCGGCTTCACAGTGGAAAGAACTGCAAACGAAAATTGAATCCGCTGAAGCATTTAGCAATGGGCGCGTTTGGTACTGTGACACAGGTTCTGGTCAACCCGCCGGCCCACTCACTCAAAGCGAACTCGTTCATCACCTCAAAGGACATACTCGTTTAGACGCAATTTCACTCTGGGGAACGGGGCTTGCGCGCTGGATGCCACTTTTTGAAATTCCAGAAGTGATGGATTTGATCGGCATCAGTCGACGGGAAAACCCCCGCGCTCCTCTCTTGGGACAGGCCGCCATCACATCAGCGGGCAGTTCTATTCCAGCCCAAGTGCTCAGCACCCTGACGGTCAGTGTCGGTGGATTCGGCGTCAAACAAGCAGGACTTATGACGATTGGCGACCGCGTTCAGATCGCACTGAAAAGCAATGATCTGCCATCTGTGATTCATGCGACGGGCAAGGTTATTTACGTCTCCCGATCAGGAGAGGCCGGTATCGGATTCATCGACCTCTCTGCCGAAGCGCACTCGATCCTGTTTGATCACATTCGGCGCTTTCATGAAAACGACAGCACGACCGCCACGGCGGCTTAGCTCTATTCTTTTTTCTTTCCATCGTCGCGGAGAACCGCGAAGTTGATTTCGGAAGCTCCTGCCTCTGTCAGCGTGTACATCACCTTTTTGACTGTGCCAGCATCCATCGCTTTATCAGCCTGTACGGTCACCCGCTTAAAATCTTCCGGTTTCGCTGTTTCAACGCCACGAGCTTGATTCACCGCCTGCTTGATCTGCGATAGACCGGCCAAACGGTTCTTTTCTTCTAGTACCTTAAACGCATCTTGAATTCGAGCCTGAAGATTCGGAAGCGTGGAGATCTCCGGCAGTGTCTTAACTTCATCAATCGTCGCCACCGGAATCTTATCAACAAGAATCTGACCTTTGGAAATGACAACGACAGTTGCCGGCTTCAGCTCTCGAACCTTGGCCGCTTTCGGCAAGATCACGTCGTCCGAAAGCTCTATCACCTCGCCTGTTGTTTGATAGTTCTGCAGAAGGAACACCGCGAGAACGGTGAACATGTCGACCATCGCCGTGAGCGAAAGCATCGCGACCGCGCTACGCTTACCTCGCGAGTTGTGGGGTCTGTTGTGTCGGTCGCGGCGACCAGGAACGTAGATTGCCATATTCTACTCAGCCTCCACAGTCGAAACACTGATTGAACCAAACCCACCAGCGAGCAGAACATCCATGCCGAGAATCATTTTCTCGTAGGGAATCTCATTATCGACCGTAATTGTAGCATCCGACTTCTCTGGGTACATCTGACGAACAACCTTGAGTCGCTCGGTCAGCTCAGTCGTATCCCACTCGCCATTCTTTTTCTCGAATGTGAATTTGTCCTGCCCAACAATCAGTCGGAATCCAAAATCTTTAATATCCAAACGCAGCGGAATATCCGCCACCGGCGGCGGCGGAGTAATCTGATCAGAGGTTTTCTTTCCGTAGATCGAACTTCCGAGCTGGATCATTGACACCTGTGTCCAAACAGCAGTGATCAAGAGAAACGTGATGAGAACACTCATCAAATCGATGAACGGAACCAAGTTAACATCGACATTCGTACTGCGACCGCTGCCGCTATCTTCCACCTGTGCCATGGTGACCTATTACTCTTTCACTTTGTCGCGATTGGCGACGACGAGATTCAGCATCGACATGCTGGATTCCTGCATATCGTTGATCAAACGGCTGATGCGAACTTGAAAGTATCCATAGAAAAGGATGCCGATGATCGCCACCATAAGACCAAACGCCGTACAGTGAAGCGCCTCAGAAATACCTTCAGAGAGAAGCGCTGCCTTTTCGGCCGCTCCTGCCCTCGATACACCCTGGAACGACTTGATCATACCGAGGATAGTTCCGACCAGTCCCGCCAGCGTCGAAAGGTTACCAAAGACAGCAAGAAACGCGGCCCAACCTTCGATACGAGGCGTTTCACGCAGCACCGAAGCATCCATCGCGACCTGAATCTCTTCATCGGGGCGTTGATTCAGAACCTGAATCAATCCCGTCTTCAGAGTATTGGTCAGTGGCGCCGGCTTTGAGTCACAGTAGGTGATCGCCTGACGAATATCTCCACGAAGAATCATTCCGAAGAGATGCTCATTGAAGTCATTCTTATCGACCGACAGGCTTTTCAGCGTCCACAGACGCTCAATCACCAGCATAATTGTCAGCGCACCGATCGCCGCAATCACAATCATCGCCGGTCCGCCGACCTTGAATGCCGTTAAAAAGAAATTTCCTGATTCGGCGGCCATTGCTACGTCGAGCGCCGCTCCTGCTGCTGTTGGTTCCACGTTGACTCCTTCTCACTACCAATACTTTTTGTTACGCCATCAATTCGAGAACACGAACGGATAAGCGACTGTTACAACTTGATTTGTTGGCGGCTCTGGAAAACGCCACGTTTTCAGACGTCCCATAAGACAATCTGCAACTTCCTTATTGCCAAGTTCATTTCGCTGAACAGCTGTTCGCAAAACGATTCCCTTCTCTCCGATATCAAACTCAACAACGAGTTTTCCAATCAGATCTGGCGTTCGATTGAGCTCTCGCTCGTAGCAGGCGCGAATAGCGCGCTCGTTGGACTTGATCACGCGTCGAATCGCTTCGCGATCAATCGTTCCGGAGAAAGCCTCGCCCTCTCCACCCGCAACAACCTTTACGCCGACTCGGCCACCCAGACCACCTGTACCGTATCCAGAGTTACCGCCGCCACGGCCCTGTGTTGAGATTCCACCGGCAATTCCTTCAAGCGCTTTGCCGTTTCCACCCTGACCCGTATCTTTCACTGCGGAGCCAAGTCCCTCACCGGGGCGATTCTCATTGAAACCGCTTTTGCCCGTCGCCGTTGCAGAAAGCCCCGCAAGCTCACCAGAGCCAGTCGTCGAACCCGCAAGCGAGTTCTGCGCGCCGCCTCCGCCAAACGTCGAAAAGATTCCAGCTTTCGATGCATCTTTTGAGCGGGACTGCATCTGCGATGCTTTTGAGTCGGTGGTTTTGATGGCTCCACCCTGCTTCACAGACGTCTGCTGACGAGGTCCCGTTTTGTTGCGGTTCGGAACAGCGCCTGCTGACACACCAGGATCTTTTTTCGCAACAACGCTAACAGCCTGCGCCTCTTTGTTCTTCACGATCTGTTTCACAGGTGAAGGTGTCGCCTTTGCTGGTGGCGGAGTGGCAACTGGCGTCGGCACCGGCTCCACTTTAACAACCTCTGCAGGAGGGGGCGGGGGCGGGGGAGGAACAGGCGTTGGTGCGACTATCACAACCGCTGTTCGGAGCGGCTCTTCAATACCCGGCTCCGCGACAAGCGGCTTCGTTGGCGTGTAGAGATACATATAGAGGCTCAACACGGCGACAAGCGCCATCGCTAAAACAATTCCTGTCACCTCACTATTGGAGAGATCAAAGAATGGAGCCATTAATGGTTTTGGCGCTTCGCCGACATAACGAACGACGATCGAGATCCCGTCGCCGACGTCCATCTTCAACATTTCGCCTTGTTCAAGAGCAATCGATGACTGTTCCCCAACACGTGTCACCCGCCCAGTGCGACTCAGCTCTGAAAACGACTGCGCCGTCTGACCACGTACAACTTCGCCATTGGCATCCGGCAGAATAAACACGACACAGGGCTGATCAACCTTCACAATCGGCGCCGACCGAAGTCGCGCCCCCATGATCGGTACGGGAATATCGCAATCGGGCTTCGAGCCAATCGTCACGACTTTCTTTTCAGAGAAAGAATAGGTCGCAATAATCCGTTCACGCCATGCCACTAAAACTTCGACGACAGACCCTTTGGTCGGCTTAACAACTTCTTTGATGTTGGTAAAACGACTCGGTGGCGCAAAAGTCTTTCGGCTCTTTTTCTTTTTATATTCTTTGCGACTGGCCGGACGCACAGGACGCGCCGAAACGGTCTCAAGCGATGCAGAGAACACATCGACTGTCGATTGCTCATTCGGCTTCACTGGTGAGGTCGGAACTTTTGGTGCCGTCGATGTTGGTCCAAGAGGCTGAGCTGGCGTAGCGGGCTGCCCAGCCGGAGGCTCTGCGAAAAGGTCGATGGCTTTCGATTCGATCGCCTTCGCAGCCGCACTCGCCGCCAAAGCCGCGCTTGAAACGGCAGCAGGCACTGGCGCAGGCCCATCAGCAACTGCCGGTGGTGGCGCCTTTGGCTTCGGCGCGCCAATATAGAATTCAATTCGGTAGTCACCAATCTCAATGACATCTCCCGAAAGGATGGGACTATCGAGAACGACCTCTCCATTTTTGCGCGTACCGGTCGCTGAGCCAAGATCCGCAATCGACCAAACTCCGTCTCTTTCTTCGAGAGTGCAGTGGATCACTGAGGCTTTTTCATCATCAAGAGACAGCTGAACGTCGGCCTGTCGGCCAATAACGATCTGCGTATCAACAAACTGCTTTACACCGACAAGGGCTCCACCCTTATGAATTCGCAAAACAACAGGCTGTCGACCAGTAGAAGTGCTCACTTATCACCACCTGCACGACTCGAGTCTTCCGCGGTCTTTCTCATCTCCGGAAGAAAGTTCTCACGTAACTTAAAAAGTCGACGCGAGTTATTCATTCGGTTCTGCAAAAGAACAAAAAGCTCAGGCTTCGTCGCACGGCCTTCGATCAACTGATCTTCAAAGTTAATGGTCGTACGCTTTGTTTTCTTGTCTGCAGCTGGCGCCGTCTCAGCCTCGGCGCTCACTGAAACCATGGCCGCAATTAAAACGGTCACAAGTGGCATCACCACATGAGTTACTACTGATCGCTGCAAAAGGCTTTCTCCGAAGTCTAACACGTTGCCCGCCTTACCGATGCCCGCACCTGATCAAGGATTTCCACTTTGACTCGCTCGCCGTTCCAACTGGTTCGCACGAGTTAGAATTTCCTTCTTATCAGTCTCAAGGAACTTCACTCGGTAAACAAGCGGCAGCCCTTCTTTAGGCCTGTTCAATGTTTCAATCAAAAGAGCTGCGTAGTTAAGAAGCAACAGCGGATCCTTATTGTTACGTTGTGCGGCCTCTTCAAAAATACGGCGCGCTTTCTCGGATTCACCCTCAGCCTTCAGTGCAAGTGCATAGTTGTTGGCAATCGCGCTATCGATGCGCCCAGCCTTCCAAGCAGTCTCAAGCCTGGGGAGCGCCTTCTTCCAATCTCCACCTCGCGCATAGTGAGAACCCAAATTCGCGTTGGCCTCAGCATGACGTTCGTCGAGTCGAATTGCCTTCTTGTATTGTTCTGCAGCCGCCAACTCGTCGCCCTCAGCATAAAGCATGAGACCGTAGTTATTGAGAACCGCGGCGCTCGGCTCGCCCTTTTCAATAGCCCTTGCCAACAACAGCTTCGCTGCGCCGATCTTGCCTTGCTTGTAGTTCCACATCGCCAACGCATTCAAAGTAATCACATCATCAGGATGAGTAACCAAAACGCGAGCAGCTTCGTCATTCACCGCCTGTGTCTTGCCTGATCGAAGTGCTAGCGAGAGCGCAGCGTGCTTTGAATCGACCACACCAACAGGAGCGGTCTCTGTCGCCTTTCCTTCTTTTTTCACTGAAGGCTCATCGGTGTGACGCCCCCCCGAAGCGGGCAAAGCCCCTTCCGTCGCCGAACCCACCTTCGGTTCGACCGCCTTCGGTTGCGAACTACAACCCAAGATCAATCCCGCAAGAACTGTACTTGTCCCAATCGCTTTGACCGACTTCATCATAAGCCCATCCAATCACCGGCCGTGGTCTCCGCGGCAATATCACCCGACTCCGCTTTTGTCGGATCGTACTGCGCAAGCCCAGCGCGGGCAGCCTTGGTCCATTCACCGTATGTTTCAAACTCAAGCGAACGCTCAACCGCTGCTGAATACGAAGTCTTGGCTTCATTTCTGAACTTATTCACTTCGACTTGAATCAATTCTTTGTACTTCTTGGCATCTTCACCCGAAAGACCGGCCGGAATTGGAACTTTCTCAAATTTTCCAGCGATCTGATCATACAGCTGCCCGGTCGAAGCCAAAGACGCCACGATCATCGGTCCATAGTCGAGCCGAATAACGTCCTTCATGGCTTCAAGATATTTCTTGAGCAAGATCTGAATATTCTGTGCTGCTGCACCCTGCGACTTGTCAGTTGTCCCGAACTTAATCATCGCCATGTCACTGCGGATCGGCTGCGCCATATTAAAACGAGACTCAGCAAGAAAGCGGACCGTCGCCTCACGCGCCAATGGCTGCGCCACTTTATGCATTGCCAAAACTTGCGTGTACCCTTTGGCGGCCTTCGTTGGTTGGCCATTCACTTTGTTGTACTCAGCAATTCGAAATACCGATTCTATTCGTCGAGCCTCGTCTGTACCGCCGTTATCAAGGTAGGCTTGATAGAACTGCATCGCTCGCTTCTCATTCTTTCGACGCCGCCACATTTGGGCTTCGGCAAAAAATGTGTCGTTGCGATCAGCTTTCTTTGAGAACTTGCGATACTTCTCGTAGTTCTGGCTGGCCTCTTCTGTTACACCGAGGCCATCCCAGATCACTGCAGCGTTAAAGAATCCATTGACCGCCTTCTGATCTTTCGCATTCAACGTTGCATAAGCGGCGTATTGCTTTGCTGCAAGATCCAACTGT
>JAEUWE010000215.1 GCA_016791465.1 Pseudobdellovibrionaceae bacterium | reverse complement strand
TCCAGAAGCGCCGCCCATTCCACTGGCCGCCATCATCGCAAGCGGAATCAGCGGACAGGCCCAGCATCCCGCACCCGTCTCACATGTCGCACAAATCCCACCATACATCGCACCGGCTGCGATATTCATCATCGCACCCATGTCTTGTTTCTTGCTGGTATTGCTACCCGAGCTCGAAGCGTTACCTCCACCAGAAGGCATCACATAGCTCGTCTGGGCCCCAGAGCCACCGGTTGTTTGACCTGCGGTCCCGCCCGTTGTCGTCGTCGTATTGCCCGATTCTGTAAAAGCACCCGCCGTCGAAAGACAGAAGGAGACCATCAGCGCTAGCCACGGCGATACATTTTTTAGACGTGCGTTCTTGTTCATCGACATCCCCTTAGCGATCCAGAATCACGTTCTGTTTTTGAATTTGTTCCTGATACTGCTTCGTCGCTTTTTCCCAAATGCTCGGGCCCATCGGACCTGTGATGCCATCCACCGACTTCACACTCATCCCGGCAATGCCGCGCGCTTTGTATTTCTGGCCCGGAAGGAAGCGCTTGAGATTGAAACGCTCAAGCAACCCTTCTCCCTTTCCGCCATTGTTTTTTGCGAGGCCACCGGAGCCAGAGCCGCCACCCGCCGAGAGGCCGCCGCCCTGTCCGCCCGAAGTCCCCGTAATTGCACTCTTCGGATCGCCGAATCCTCCACCACCATCACCTTCGCCACCAAGTGACGCGAGGCCGCCACCACCGGGCGCTCCTGAGCCGCCATCACCTGGATCGCGCCCACCATTTGATCCTGACTTCGCTTGTCCCATGGCTCCAGCTGTTGGATCAAGATCGCCAGCTTCGCGCGAACTGTTGGGCGAATAGGGCATCGAGCCAGCCCCACCTGATGAACCGGCCAGATTTGCACCGCTCGATCCACTCGGGCTGAACCCCGCACACATCGCCGATGCTTTGTTTGCATCTTTCTGACAAAAGCACGCAAGTGTCTGATTGTTCGGATCACTACAATCTGTCGACGGCGGCGTGTAGGCAATCGGCGAGAACGCCGGAAGCGCTGACGCCGCAAACTGATCGGCACACTGACTATTTTGCGCCATGTTGCCAAGGAACTGCATCGACTGCATCATCATCGCCATGAAGTTGGCTTGATTCTGCGAGCAAACACGCGAATGCTTTTTCGCTTTCTTCGCCGCGGTATCATACTGGCTTGCAGCCGGCTCATTGTACTCCGCTCTAGCGGCCTTCGCTGCGTTTTCGTACTCAGTCGCCTCTTCGTCACACGTCGAATTACACTTCTCTATCATTGCCTTACAGGCTGCGCCCTTAACACCGTTGATTCCAGACATGAGCTTAGAAACATCCGACTGCATTTTACACTGAGCCGACGCATTCTTGCCGGTTGACGCAAACTTCGTTCCGATCTGCACCAGCTGACCCATCATCATTTCCATCATCGCGCCCTCTTGCGGGCTCATGCCGGCGGCGCTCATGGTATTACAAGTCAACTGCGTTGTTTCGTAAGTGCCGTCACACGACATCGTCTGACCACCCGACATTTCCTTGCCCGAACTAACGCCCGATGTACCTGCACCGCCACCACCCGGATCAGATGCCCACCCGGAGACTCCTGTACAGTCGCCGGATCCTGAAATAGATCAACCGGCCGCAACACATGCCCCGAGCTGTTGATCAAGAGGGCGATTCGGATCATTATAGATTTTCTTCAGTCCATCGGAAGAATATCCGCCATCGACAAAGCGATCTCGAGCGTCATTTACAGCGCCCATATCAACCTCGGCACTTGCCATCGGCGTCAGCAGAAGCATGGCTCCAAAAACAATTAGTGCGCTCGACAGCTCACCAAGAGATTTTGATGAAAATCGTGAAAGTAACATGCGTTCCTCCGTCTCTTTATTGTCGGCCAAAAAACGTCACTTCTAAAGAGCGGAGGCCGTATTTCTTAGAGATTTTCAGTGGTTGCAGTGTCGGTGTCGTCGAACTTTACAACACCTGTTCGACTCACAAACAGCGAACGCCAATACATGCGATCACAGCTGAAAACACCGGCCCCAGGGCGAGTCAAGATCCGGTGAAAAGGAATCTCAGAATGAGACAATCAAAGACAAAAATCGGCGCTTCCTCCTAGCGAAAGTCAACCTGGACCAGCTCGCGCTAAGTCCGCCGGTGCACAAGCCTTGCAACAATCCGGGTGATGAAAACACTTCTTCTTCTCACCACGGCACTCATCAGTTTCGCACTGACCGCAAACGCTCAACGCAGTAGCGGAACCACGCCCCCCACAGCTTCCGTTCTGAGAAGCCCGAGCGTCGCACTGAGCTCGCCACGCGACTCGAAACTCGCGACTCTGTTTGCGAAGCTGCAAGCGGACCCCAGAAACTCAGCTGAACAAAATGCCACTCTTGATTCGATTTTTAAGTCCCTCAAGGGACCCGTTTTTAAAGCCGACATGCGCGAAGTTGATGGCGTCGCCCTCCGTTATCGCGACGTGATTAACAAGATGAACCAAGACAACGGTACAGATGTGATTCGTGTACTCTACGCTTCGCAACCGATTTTGCGAGAATATGTCGAAGAGGCCCAAGGTGTTGCCGTCATCGACGAGGCCAACCCACCCCTCTACATGCGCATCAATCGTATGTTGAAGAAATACAAAGACGAAGTCGATCCTTTGCCGGCTATCAAGCGCGACGACCCTGTTGCCGCCCAGAAAATCACCGCACTCGATGGAGCGCTGAGCGCGCTTCCGCGCATAACCGGTATCGTTTTTCGCGGTGGCGCAGTTTCCAAAAAGGACGCTGAACGGATGCTGAGTGGCGAGATGTCGCAATACAACGTCGCTCCGTTCTGGTCGACGTCGTCAAATTTCAAAGATGCGACCGGCTTTGCCATGCGCTCCGGCGGTACGGACCGAGTACGAACCGTTTTCGTTATTCAAACACAGAACGGAAAATTGCCGACACCGACGCTCGATCCGAATGATCCGAACTATTCACCCTTCGTCCTTGAAGAAGAGGTTCTGCTCCCACGCGGCATGCAGTTCGACGTCGTGGCCGCAAGAAGCCTCGCGCTCTTCGATCCCGAAGCCGAACCGCCGATGCTCTATGTGTTTTTGAATGAGCGTGTCGCCACTCGCTCAACGCGCTGAATTTTAGAATTCAAATACGTACGACAAGGTAACTGGCTCTGGCTCGGCACCAACGGCCGCGCGCCGCGACTGCATGTCCTCATCATCAAAGCGATAGCGCCAAGACTGACGATCGTCTCCACCACTGGGTCCATAAAACTCATCAGGATTTGTCGCCGCGTTGTAAGTCACAACGCTCGTTCCAACGATGACACCGACCGCAAATCCGATGGCGATATTGGCCAGTTTATCCTGCGGACGACCGTAAAAACTCAAAGTGCTCAAACCCAGAACCGCGCCACCAAGACCCGCATAGATAATCGTCGCCAATTGTTTGCGTGGTCCACCTGAAGCAGGCCCTGCCGACTCACCGGCCATCTGTTGCTGCTGTTGCTGTGCGAACGCATTTTGTCCCGGAAGCAATCCGCCCAAAACAACCAGTACGGTCAGAAAAACGCATAGACCTTTTCGCATCAACTTTTCCTCTCTGAATACAGCACCACTATCAGTGTGGTCACAATTCCCACGGCGAGTCACCATCGGCGGCGATCTCCATGACGTCGGTCGGAACGGGCATCCGCAAGGGCTCGTTCAATTCGGACCCTTTGACCTCGTCCACCGAGGACAACATCGGTCCGCGATCCAAGGCATTTTCCAGGTGGACTCTTTGTTCAGGAGTGACCCGAGCCACCAGCTCCACGCGGCCATCCCGCAAGTTGCGCACGATACCGGCAATACCCAACGCCCTCGCCTGTTTCTGCACAAAACGGCGATATCCAACTCCTTGAACGCGACCCGACACGAGATAGTGACGCAAGCTCATCACTGTGACATTCAGAAGGTGTAAGGATTTTGCCAAGCCTTTTCATCGAGGAGACTGATCATGACCACCAATCCTGGAACGACGCGACATACATTCCAACGCTGGGCTCCGCCGCCTCCAAAGGCTCCAGCAGAGCTTGCCGCCTTCATCGATCACACCCTGCTCAAGCCAGAAGCGACAAAGGCACAAATCGAAACTCTCTGCCGCGAAGCGATCGACAACCAGTTTTATGCCGTTTGCGTGAACGGTGCGCATGTCGCTTCCGCACGCGACTTTTTACGCGGCTCCAAGGTTCAGCTCGCGTCCGTCATCGGCTTTCCTTTGGGCGCAATGGCACACAGGGCAAAAGCATTTGAGGCCGAGCTGGCCGCACGTGATGGAGCAACCGAGATCGATATGGTCATGCGGATCGATCTTGCCAAGTCTGGCGAGTTCACCGGCGTCCGCGATGACATCCGCGCCGTTGTCGATGCCGTTCGCGATCAATCGATTGTGAAGGTTATCCTTGAAACCGGCCTCCTCACGCTTGAAGAAATCGCACGTGCATCACGCGCGGCCGATGAGGCCGGCGCGCACTTCGTCAAGACGTGCACCGGGTTTTCCACAGGTTCAGCGACTGTCGAACACGTTGCCCTTATGAAGGAGTCTATCTCGGAACGAATGCAGGTAAAGGCAAGCGGCGGTGTTCGCAGTTTTGAACAAGCTCGCTCTTTGATTCTCGCTGGCGCCGATCGCATCGGCACAAGCTCGGGCGTCACTCTTATCAAAGGCGCAAGCCCCACGGCAGGATACTAAGCGATGGCCTTCATTCCAGCCGAGATCATAAAGAAAAAGCGCAGTGGCGGCGCGCTGACTCGCGATGAAATCGAATTCATGGTGAACGGCTTTGTTTCAGGCAAGGTGCCCGAGTATCAAATGTCAGCGCTGCTCATGGCTGTGTTTTTTAAGGGAATGCTGCCTGACGAAACTTGGACTCTCACTGATGTGATGATGCGCTCAGGTCGCGTGCTTGATTTTTCAAAACTTGGCTTCGCCGTCGACAAACACTCAACCGGTGGAGTTGGCGATAAAACGAGTCTTATCCTTGCCCCGATCGCCGCCGCTGCCGGCGTTCCCGTTCCAATGATTGCCGGCCGAGGCCTGGGGCACACCGGCGGAACCATTGATAAGCTCGAAACGATTCCGGGATTCTCGTGCGCGATCACCATCGAACACTTCGAGAAACAAGTTGCTTCGCTTGGCGTATCGCTGATCGGTCAAACTTCAGAGATCTGCCCTGCCGATAAGAAGATCTACGCGCTTCGCGATGTCACCGCGACTGTTGAATCGCTGCCACTCATTTGCGCGAGCATCATGTCGAAGAAGATGGCGGAGGGCATTCAGGGCCTTGTCCTCGATGTAAAGTGGGGCTCTGGTGCCTTCATGAAAACGCTCGACGCCGCCTCTGAACTTGCCGATGCGCTGTGCTCGATTGGTCGCGCCGGCGGAAAACGCGTTGTCGCTTTCGTCACCGATATGAATCAACCGCTCGGTCGCTTCATCGGCAATTGCCTTGAAGTCGAAGAGTGCCTCGCCATTTTAAAGCGCGAAGGTCTGCGCGGAAGGCCGCTCTCTGATTTCGCGGACTGCGAAAATCTGAGCGTCGACCTCGCCGGCGCGATGATCTGGATCGGCGGCAAAGCGACATCGCTCGATGCCGGTCGAAAACTCGCACGTGAACTCCTCGACAGCGGTGCTGCGCTTAAGAAATTTGAAGATCTCGTGAAGGCCCAGGGCGGAGATCTTTCAAAACTGCCGATGGCCAAGATGTCGCGCGAAGTCCGTGCTACAAAATCTGGCTATCTCAATAGCATGAACTGCGAGCAAATCGGCTATGCCGGTCTTGTCATGGGCGCCGGCCGCATGCTCTCGACCGACGTGATCGATGCAACGGCGGGAATCGAGATGTGCGTACGCCTTGGCGACCGCATCGAGACAGGAACCACACTCTTCAAACTTTATGGGACGCGCGGACTCGACGAAGCCGAACGACGCATTCTCGAATCTCTCACGATTCAGAGCGAACGCTCTAAATCCTTGGCAACGTCGAACTCCAATGATCTGATCTCCATGAAAAAGGGGATCCCATCGTGACTGCACCTGTAAATTCAAATCCATCGTCCAACCCGGTGGTGGCAAGCCTCGAAGCATCAGTTGAATACATCCGCGCAATTTGCCCCCCAGCTAAATTAAAACCGCGCGTCGCAATCGTTCTGGGATCTGGACTCGGCTCATTCGTCAACAAAGTCACTGTCGAAGCGGCGATTCCCTACTCTGATATTCCTGGATTTATTCCTCCGACAGTCGAGGGCCATAGCGGACGGCTGATCCTTGGTCACGTTAGCTCGGTACCAGTTGTCGTTCTCCAAGGACGCATTCACTTCTATGAAGGACACTCAATGGCAACTGTCGCGCATCCCGTGCGCACGGCCGCTCTCTTGGGTTGTGAAATCGTCGTGCTCACCAACTCCGCCGGTGGACTTGATCCCATGATGAAGCCGGGCGACTTCATGATCATCGATGATCATATCAATCTCATGGGAGATAACCCGCTCAAAGGTCATAACATCGAACAGTTTGGACCTCGCTTTCCCGATATGACCGAAGCCTATGATCGAAAACTCGGCGGTCGAATGGAAGAGGTACTCAAAACCATCGGAGCGCGGTATTTCCGCGGTATCTACTGCGGCGTCAGCGGTCCAACTTACGAGACTCCGGCTGAAGTTCGCTATCTGCAGATGATCGGCGGCAAAGCTGTCGGAATGTCGACCGTTCCCGAAACCATCGCCGCCAACCACCTCGGTCTGCGCGTTGCCGCTCTGTCTTGCATCACAAACCCGGCCGCCGGTCTTTCAACGACTAAACTTTCACATGAAGAAGTCACCGAAACTGCACGCGCCGTCGAAGCGAAGTTCGGCCAATTCCTTGCCGATTTCGTCTCGAGCATCTAAGGTACCTTCTTCCTTTTGGCGACCCAGTGCGGCGAACAGATGAAACTCAACGTCCGTTCAATCGACAGCGAAATGCGAAAACTCCCTGCGAAAGCGGGAGCTGCCGCGTTTCTGCGTGGCTATCTCAATACTGAAATTAACCTACTCGGACTTTCGGTTCCAACCCAACGCGATCGCTTCAAGCGTGGGTACGCAGAGCTCGCTGAGCTCACCCCAGAGGCAAAAGCGAAATTCTGGTTCGCCGTTTGGAGTGAGGCCGAACTCTTTGAATCGATGTCGCAGGCCATCCTCTTTTTTGAATCGTGGGCTAAAGAACGCACGCGACTGGCTCGCAAGGGCGAAATCAAGAAAACCGAAATTTACAGTGCGCTCTGGCCTTATCTCACTCAGATGGTTGCTCGCATCGACAACTGGGCCCACTCCGATGGAATTTCAAGCCTGTTGAGTGCCGCCGTTGAGGAGAGCCCGAAGCTTCGGTTGCAGACCCTGGCGAAATGGAATCGAGATCGACGACCGTGGTGTCGACGACAATCTATCGTTTCGCTGCACTACTATGCTCGTCAGCGAAAGAAGCCGCTTCCTGCGACCAAAACTCTGCCACTGATTCAGCGGCTCGTTCACGACGAACACTTTTACGTCCAGCGCGGTGTCGGCTGGGCCCTTCGCGAAAGCTACAATGTCGAGCCTGCGATCACGTTGAAGTTTCTCGAACGACACATCGGCGAGCTCAGCGCCATCGCATTTAGTGCCGCAACAGAAAAACTCACAGCAAAAGAGAAGGCCGCCCTTAAAAAACTTCGGAGTGAGCGGCGACGAAGAAGGCCTACTTCATAGTCGGTTGGCTCTGCACAGCGGATGGCCGAGAGGCTCCCGCGCGGCTCGCGACTAGACTTCGCTTGCGAAGGTCTTCGCAGAGAAGTTTCTTTTCTTCTCCCGTCGCCAGGAATAGTTTTGTTAACTTTCCGCGAAGGTCGGGGTCAGCCTCATGACGCATCAATGCTGGCCCGGAAACCCTTAACCTTTCATATCCTGCAACGATATCAGTTCCCCAATCTGACATCGAAATCCCTCTGGCCTCGAACAGCAACCTTAGGCCGCCTGGAATCGCAGAGCCTGAAAGGTATTGGTCCGCCAGATACTTCCTCATAATGAGGCTTTGGTATTTTTTGAGTAGGTCTTCCACTTCGTTCGCGTGGCCTCTCATATTCCCGACGGTCAGTTTCTCCGAGACCGACCGCAACCGGCCCTCTGCTTTCAACGGCTTTGCCATTTCGGTGGCAAAACTCGCATTGAGGCGGGCCTTCTCTTCGCGTGTAGCCTTAAACAACTCTTCGTTGCTTAAGGCATGCGCAACCGACTCACGCAACGTTGCGACTTGCGTAAGTTCACGAATAGCCTCCGGAGCAAGCCAACTTCTGCACGCATTCCCTCCACCAAGCTGACAATCAAGGTCTTCACGCGCGGACGGACACTCTTGCTGACCAAACATCGCCAGTTTAAACCGGTCAAAATCCTTTGATTTCCGGACCTGTTCCGCAATCCTCTTCTCATTTTGCTCTTCGATCGCGTCATCCAGCTCGATGAGAAAATTCACACCCGGAACGTCTTTCGTTAAACAGCGATAGCGTGGATTCTCCTTGAGCGCCTTCTTCGCGACCGTTTCTTTGCTGGTGAAATATTTTTCGACCATTGATTGAGAAACTCCGCCGGCGAACTCCTGCGGAGATTGAATCTCTGTCGTCATTCCATTCACAAATCGCGGCCACAGCGTCGGCCCCTCAAAAATCAAATGCGGCGGATTTCCATGACACTTTAAGCAGAGCGGTGGATTCGGCTCGCTGACCTTCGCTCCATCTTTGGTAAATGCGATGTCATGAAGAGTAACCTCACCAGTCTTGTCGTCCACGAGGACCATTTCAACAGAGTTCGACTGATTGAGATCGGGGTGACCGCCGTTGATCGAAAGAAGCTTAGTCGGAGGTTTTCCCGAAACAAAGTTGCTCATGATCACCCGCGGACTTTCGGGTCGAGAATTTTGAGCGGCCACACTTGAGTGCGCAACCGCAATGGACTGTCGAAACTGCTCCGGCAGGCAACAGACGAAGTCCTCAATCGACGTCGACTTTTTATTGAAGATCGCGAGGTACTTGGTCAGCCCATCAGCTGTGATCTTTGATTCCTGCAGAGGGGCGACCGGGCACGGCTTAGGCTCGACGGCCCAAGAGACCGACGAGGATAAACCGACAAGAATGCTAATCGACAGCGGCCTGATCACTCTCTCATTTTAGACGCCGGTCGACGCCAATGCTACTGGACCAAACTCCAAGGCCAGTCGTGTTTCAAAGGTGAATCGCTTTGTTCCTTAATCGTGAGCGTCATAGCTCGAGCGCCACTAATTCTCAGAATAGACCGATCCCGAAAAAAGGAGTCACCATGCCGTTTCTCGCCATTCTCATTCTATTCTCGAGCCTCACCGTCGGTTGCGTGAGTTCACGCAAGCTCAGCGAAATTCCAGTCGTGCCAACAGATGAAACACAGATGCAAAGCCGCGGCTGTGCCTCGCTTGGCATCGTCGAAGGAAGCTCCTCGCTCAACGGGCCGCTGTTGGCCGATACCGGCAAGGACAATGCGAAGACTGAAGCTCTACAACGAGCCGAGCTTAAAGGTGCAACGCACATCGTGTGGAACGAGCTCGAGCTCGGCATTCTCGAGATCCGCGCTTCCGGCAAGGCGTACTCCTGCCGCTAAGGACTAAACTTCCTCAAGGCCGATTTCATTTCCTTCGCAGTCTTTGAACCACGTGTGTTTGGGGGAATCGCCGACCTGTTGGATGTCGCCGACCGATACGCCCTTGGCTTCAAGCCAAGACTTTGTCGCTTCAAGGTTTTCAACAACGTAGTAGGGCATCGGTCCCTTGCCAATGCCGCTGACGTCATTGCCGCAGGCATGAAAGTCCAAGCGACCCATTTGCTTTGAAAACATCGACAAGAACTCGCCGGGAGCGAGATAGTTGATTTCAAAGCCGAGTTTATCTTTGTACCAGCGGCTGGTGCGTTCAAGATCAACGGCCCACATCATAACGTGATTGATTCTTCCGATCATTTCTCTTTCCTCTCGTTTTCAATCTTAAAAAACTGGGTACTTAAATAGTAAAGTCGCGCCGAACGCTCTTTCGACTGGTGTTTCAAAATCTGTTTGCGTGCTCGATTTAAAATCTCCTGAACTTCGCTGACCTGCTCTTCGGTCAACAGCAATGGCTCATGCATAAACTGATTTCCATGTGTCGTCTCAGCACTCTGAAAGGCCTGCTTCGCCAATTCCAAAATCTGTTCGTAATCGACGTTGATTCGTTTTCCGCGAAGCCGATTGGCAATATACGCCGCAGGAGAATCGGACGATTGCCCAGGAAGCAACCCTGCGCGCCGAAGATAGCGAATCGGTGACGACGCAAGATAAAGCGGCACGCCCAGGGCCGAGGCCACGCTCTCTGGCGTCGGACGAAAACCTGTTCGTTCGCAGAGCTTTTGTACGGCTTCTGTCGTCCAGTGCACGACGGTCGTATGCAGGGGCGGCTCCCGTTCAAGGCGCTCACCCCAGGCTTTCAACTTTTCTGCCGCTGACTTTCGCCCGGCTTGAGATCGGCTGTGGCGCGATTCGACCGACAAGAGAAAGCCCTCAAGCTCGTCGCTCGAAAGCGCCAAAGCCCGCCCCACCCCGAGAGCCGAGGTCGCCGACAGTCCTTTTTTTTCCGATAAAATCTCATTTAACCGCGGCGCCGAAAGGCCGAGGTCGCGAGCAAAGGCCCGCAGGCTGTAGTGAGCGTTCCGCCCATGTCGCCGCTGGTACTCACTTGCTATGATTTGTCGATAATCTGGAATTGCCATCACGAGCATCCGTACAGTCAAACACGCCTCGAAAGCAAGGTCTCAGAGAATAGAGTGTTCTCTGAGATTCCCCGAGCGGCCTATCCGCTGAAATTTTCCGCTTAAGCGATCTCCCGCTTTACAAGTTCTCCACAGAGTAGTCCTCTGGATCCATGAAGCGAATCACCTTTTTACTCGTCATCGCCATGAACCCATTCACTGCTTTCGCAACTGAAGCCGCCGCAGTCGAGAGCCCCTCCCCCGCGAGTTTCTACGAAAGCCAATTCACGCCCGGTCTTGAGCGCCTCAAAAGCCGCGACACCTTGAATCTTCTCGGCGTCGGCGTGATCGCCATTGCTGCGGCTCGCACTCAAGATGAAGAGATGCGCGATGCTTGGCGCGGTAACCAGCGCATGAATGCCGACGTCGCCAACCTCGGCGACAAGTTTGGCGTCTATGCCATCTCGGCCGTCATCGCTGGCGGCCAGTATCTTTTTGATCGCGACAACTCCTATCACCACATGCGTTCGCTCGTCGCCGTCACCGTCATCGGCGGCGCGATGAAGTTCACATTCAATCGCGAGCGGCCCAATCAACTCGATCGCTTTTCGCTGCCCTCGGGACATACCTATTCCGCGTTTGCGACAGCGTCGTCACTGCAACACACGTACGGCTGGAAGGTCGGCGCGATCGCCTACCCGATTGCAGCGATCGTGGGTTTAAGTCGCATCACTGACGACTACCACTGGCTGAGCGACGTCACTGCGGGCGCAGTCCTCGGCACGTTGATCGGCCACATCACGTACTACCCCGTTGTGACGAAGTCCGAACTCGCTCGCAGTCTCATGATTGTTCCCGTGCTCGAAGACGGCGGCGGACAGCTGCAAGTCTCGATAGAAATTCCATAGTTCGCGAGACCCCGCGACACCAGTTACTCCCGCCCCGACCTCCGTCTAGCCGACTCATCTCCAATCTGCCGCCATCTGGCCAGTTTCGCCTTAAAAAGAGACGGACTGGACTAACCGTTTCGCTCGCCGATTCCGACATATCTATGTCCGTTCAGAAAGGATTCTGAACCAGGACAGCGCCGGGAACTTCGCTCCCACAGCGAAGTTCGAAGCGCGTGACACGGAGGTCACAGGATGTCGCAGCAAGAACAGACACCACGGATCATCGAGCCGGTTATTGCCATCGTCATTGCTTTGGCCCTCGCGCTCACCGGATGCGTTGGCGAAGAATCAACGGAGATCGCATCTTTCCCCGAAACCAAATCCGAATGTCTCGCAACGGCGCTGCCAAATTCCTACGTCGTGCACTGGAGAGACGGCAGTGTCAGCGTTGCTCGCGGTTACACGCGCGACGATTTTGAAAAAGAAATTTTTGAGCCAAACAAAGCCGATATCGCATTGGCAGAACAAGATCAGCGCGTTCAAATCCAACCGTATGCTATCACGCCTCAAGCAACCGAGAATGTGAGCAACACTTGGGGTCTTGCCGCGATTGGCGCTGACCAAGCCTGGGCAACTGGCGCCTACGGCGAAGGTGTAACGGTGGCCGTCGTCGATTCGGGTGTCGATATTAGCCATCCGCAACTCAAGGGTCGAATCGCAATGAACGAGAAAGAAATCCCCGGCAATGGTATCGACGATGATGACAACGGCTACATCGACGACGTCAACGGCTGGGATTTTGATCGCGATACAAATGAAGTCGGCGATTCCTCAGGCCACGGAACTCATGTCGCTGGCATCATCGCTGCCGAACACGACAAAGGCGAAGCGAAGGGCCTTGCGCCGAAAGCTAAAATTCTCCCGCTTGATTTTATGAACTCGGAAGGCTCCGGCGCCATTGGCGACGCGATCCTCGCTCTCCAGTACGCAGTCGATCGCGGTGCACGCGTGATCAACGCCTCATGGGGTGGCCAGGCCTGCTCGCAAACTTTAGCGCGAACGATTTCAGACCTCGCGGCAAAGAACATTGTTTTCGTCGCAGCGGCCGGAAACAGCGGCGTGAACCTCGACGAGGTTCCCGAGTATCCGGCAGCGTTCACTGGGCCAACCCAGATTACAGTCGGCGCCTCAACGGCCCGTGGGTACACAGCGGCATTTTCGAACTTCAGCTACCACTACGTTCACCTCTTCGCGCCCGGCGCCCAAATCTTCAGCACATGGCCAGGAGGACGCACCGCATCCCTCAGCGGTACCTCGATGGCCGCGCCGTTTGTCAGCGCCGCTGCTGCTCTTTTGATCGGCAAAAACCCATCTCTCACGGCCCAACAGGTGCGCGCCGCTCTGTTCAAGCACGTTGATCCGGGCAACTTTGCCGCCGCCACTCAGGGCCGGCTCAACGTCCCTAACGCACTATGACGCACTGACGCTACAACGGGTTACGTGTCAACCGCATGTGGGGTAAGAACTTCCCTCAATGCGGTACTACATTTCTGATCTCAAAAACTATGTCGGCAAGACAGTTGAGCTGAAGGGTTGGGCTTACAACACTCGCTCCTCTGGAAAAGTTAAATTCCTCGAACTCCGCGACGGCACGGGCATTGTCTCTTGCGTCTATTACAAAGGGAGCGAGCCGGGCCAGTGCAGCGAAGAGGCGTGGAATCTCTTCGAGCAGGTCACGCAAGAGTCGACGGTCAAAGTCACGGGCGTGGTCAAACAGCACCCCAAACACCCCAATGTTTTTGAAATCGGCGCCGAGGCTCTTGAGGTTCTGCATCGCACGGTCGACTACCCGATTACACCAAAAGATCACGGCATCGATTTCTTGATGGATAATCGCCACTTGTGGCTGCGTTCAAAACGCCAAACAGCGATCCTTCACGTTCGTCACGAGATCGTCAAAGCGGTTCGCGACTTTTTTGATGGCCGCGGCTTTACACTTACCGAGGCGCCAATCTTCACGCCGAGCGCGTGCGAAGGCACGTCGACACTTTTCGAAACTCAGTACTTTGACGAAAAGGCCTATCTCTCGCAGTCAGGCCAACTCTATATGGAAGCGACGGCAGCGGCGCTTGGAAAAGTGTATTGTTTCGGTCCGACTTTCCGTGCTGAGAAATCAAAAACGCGGCGTCACCTGATCGAGTTCTGGATGGTTGAACCCGAAGTGGCGTTCAACGATATCTACGACAACATGGAGCTCGCCGAACAGTTCATCGAGTACATCGTTCAACGCGTGATCACCAATCGTGCCGATGAACTCAAGGCGCTTGAGCGCGACATTTCAAAACTGGCGCCAATCAAGGGACCGTTCCCACGGGTTCACTACGATGAAGCCGCGCAGATTATTAAAAAAGAGAATCCCGCATTCATCATTGGCGACGATTTTGGCGGCACCGACGAGACGATCATTTCGTCAAAGTTCGAGAAGCCTGTTTTTGTTCACCACTATCCGGCGGCGATCAAAGCCTTTTATATGAAGGAAGATCCGACGCAGCCCGGAAAGTCGATGAGCTGCGACCTTCTCGCAACAGAGGGCTACGGCGAGATCATCGGAGGCGGACAGCGCGAGGACAACCTCGATATTCTGCTTCGCAAAATCAAAGAGCATGACCTGAAAGAAAAGGACTTCGCTTGGTTCTTGGATCTCCGTCGCTTTGGAACATTCCAACACGCCGGTTTTGGTCTTGGCATTGAGCGAACCGTGGCTTGGATTTGCGGACTTCCACACGTGCGCGAAACAATTCCGTTCCCTCGCCTGTACGGACGTTCTTACCCCTAATCGAAAAATTGAAACTAAAGTTCATTAGAATAAACGGAGGTCGCAATGGCGACGACTGATACAACAAAGGAAGCCGCTCAACCCGCTCCCCGCACAACAAAAGCACGCGTGGCGGAGCTCGAGAAGCTCAACACATCGGCCCTTGCCGGTGGCGGTAGCGATAAGCTCGCAAAGCACAAAGAAGGCGGACGCCTCACAGCTCGCGAGCGCGTCGATGTGCTGCTTGATCCCGGCAGCTTCGTCGAGATGGACCGTTTCGTAACACATCGCTCGCAAAATTTCGGCATGGCCGACAAAAAAATCCCTGGTGACGGCGTCATCACTGGCTACGGTCGCATCAACGGCAAGCTCGCCTATGTTTATTCGCAGGACTTCACCGTGTTCGGCGGATCGATGTCGCGCACTCAGGCCAACAAGATTCTCAAAGTCATGGAAATGGCGATGAAAAATGGCGCGCCCATCATCGGTATCAATGATTCCGGCGGTGCTCGTATTCAAGAAGGAGTCGAGGCGCTTGCTGGTTACGCCGATATTTTCTTGAAGAACACACTGGCGTCCGGCGTTGTTCCACAGATCAGCGCAATCATGGGACCATCGGCCGGCGGTGCCGTTTACTCGCCGTCGATCACTGACTTCATCTTCATGGTGAAGGACACAAGCTACATGTTCGTCACTGGCCCCGATGTTATCAAAGCCGTGACCCACGAAGACGTGACCAAAGAACAGCTTGGCGGCGCAACAGCGCATTCATCTAAGTCCGGCGTTGCTCACTTTGCTGCAAACGATGATAAGCACTGCTTGCTCTTGATCCGAGAGCTGCTGAACTTCTTGCCGGCAAACAATGTCGACGATCCACCTGTCGTGCCCACGACAGATCGTCCTGATCGCCTCGAAGAGGCGCTCAATACGTTTATTCCGGATAACCCGAAGAAGCCTTACGACATGCTTGAACTCATCAAGATGACGGTCGATGAGGGCTACTTCCTTGAAGCACATCAGCACTTTGCTAAGAACGTGATCGTTGGATTTGCTCGCTACAACGGCCGCTCAGTCGGAATCGTTGCGAACCAGCCCAACGTTCTCGCCGGCTGCCTGAACATCGAAGC
>JAEUWE010000201.1 GCA_016791465.1 Pseudobdellovibrionaceae bacterium | reverse complement strand
TATAACCAGTCATGTGCGTCGCAAACGGTCCCTTATCAACCCAATTCGGTTTTGGAATGATCACCACATCGCCCGATTTTCCGACGATGTAGGTCTTCATGATTTGGCGTTCAAATTGCCCAGGGGGGAGCTTGCGGTTCTCCCAATCGGATCGGGTGAAAACATACTTCACGCCGTCGCGGCTTCCACCTGCAGTTGGTCCCGAAAGAATCCGCGCCTTCACTTCATTTTCGACTTCAACTCGATCGCGCTTTCGATCCGCAATAACTTCGGGATTCAAGTAGTAGTTCCAGCTGCGAGCTTTGAGAATCCACTTTCCTTTGTCGCTCTTGCCCCATTTCGCCTCAAGATGCTGATTGAGCTCTTCGAGAATCACTTTATTCTCGAGATATCCCGCTGGCAGACCCAAAGGTTTTACGACTTCAACTGCAGGCGCAACACCGTGATCACCAGTAAAGGCAAAGACGACATTTTGTAGCCCAACCTCTTTATCAACGGCACGAATCAGTTCACCAATGCTCTCGTTCTCAGCAAGCGTCATCTCTTCCATTTTTGGACTCTGTAAACCAACTGCGTGACCAAGCATATCGTGGCTCGAATAGCTGATCGCCAAGATATCAGTTCCTGAACTCCGACCAAGCTTCATCTTACGGAGCGCTTCGATTGCAGCAGCCGTCGTGGCCCTCACGCCAAACGGTGTCGCCATCGCATTCTCATCCGGTCTATCTTTCTTCAAGTTTGTATTGAGCGGCAAAACCCAATCAGGAAGTGCACCATCGGGACGATAGTACTTTGAGGTCACCCATTGGCCATCTTCCACCCAAAGCGCAAGGTCAGCGCGGTGTCCCGCCATCATAATCGCCGAACGATCTTTCAGAGCGATGCCAACAACCTTCGTACCAAGACCCGCCGTCTTGAGCTCATCGCCAACAGTGGTCGTACCAAGTTTGCGCGGACTCATGCCCTCTTCAGGCTTTGCCTCTCGACCAACAATCGGCGAATCCACGTCCGAAGCACAATACACTTCTTTTTTTGCGTTCACATCATACCAATCATTGAGCGGGATACCCATCTGGTACGGATAGGCGCCGGTCAACACCGTGGCGTGTCCTGGACACGTCATACTCTGCAGAATGTCATAGCGTGCAAATGGAAAGTACGCGCCTTTCTCCATCAGCATCTTAAGACCACCGGTTTTTCCCCGATTCATTTTGCCTTCATAGCGCGTAAGAAAGTCCGATCGACACTGATCGATGACAATCACCACCGCCAGCTTTGGACGCTTCGTCCATTTGGCATAGGGCACTGAGGCATGGGCCAGATGGGAGATTGCAAAAAGAGAGAAGACAAAAACGGTCTGAGTTATTTTGAACAACATGCCTTTTAGGTTAAGCTCAACTACAGGTCTTTGGCAAAGAGCGCGTAGCGATGTTCCCAAAGAAGCGAGGCTTTTGCGCCCCAACTTTGACTAACGTTGTCACTTCTCATCATCGCATGCACCATTTTGTCTAGGCCCTGCTCCCTTGCACGTTCGACAGCAAAGGCCATGGTCGCATTGGCAAGCCTTTGGCCCCGAAACAGCTTCCCAACAGCAACCGTTTTAAGCACAACATAGCCTTGATCAGGAAATGCGAAGGTAAAAGCCGCAGGCTCTCCACTCGCCGAAAATGCAACTGACGAAAACGAAAGCTCCCGAATTTGACTTAGTCCTGACACATAAAGCGCTGTGAAAACCTCTTCAGAGATTGGCGTAAACAAAAACGCTTCTCGAAATGCCTCCATCGAGAGTCGATAGAGCGCAGAAAGTAAGTTCTTCTTTCCCGTCTCATCAGCCATGAGCTCAGCAAATGACTTCAGTACGAATCCCTTTTCTGTCGCAAAAGAGAGATCCGGCGACACGAGTTCAAGAAAATGCTCAAGTCCGCCCAGACCTTTTGAAGAATAGCTCTCAATCACCTTATAGCCCGCAAACGCCCCCGCCACGAGCCGCGCGTGCTCTGCTCCACTCGACGCCTCGGGCTCCCAACCAAACGACGGCCCATCGGCAGCGTCGACACGAACTCGATACGTAAACCAGGTGTTGTATTGCATTGGGCCGATCGCACGCTGGGCCCCAACGGACTTCAACCAGACCTCCATCGCCTCAAACAGTGGAGCAGCCCGAGAAAGATCACCTCTTAGAAACCCAATCGTGCCGCCGGCCTCGCCAAGTGACATCGCTGCCCCAGCTCGAGCACAAAGGACTCCAGATGAATCAAAAAGCCCAAAGAACTGGCGCCGATAAGGCACAGCGCCGAGAATCAATCTCACCGCTGGATCTTTCGAATCAAACGCCGCCGCTTGCTCTTGAGTGATGGGCCTAACATCAACCGACTTCATAATTTTCGCATCTCACCCTTGGCGCCATCAATCCGCACGCGGTCACCCGTCTTGAGCTTTCGCATAAGACCACCGGAGATCCCCACAATCGTCGGAAGTCCTAGCTCACGCGCCACAACCGCAGAATGCGAAAGCAAACTTCCTCGCTCAATCAAAAGCCCTGAGCAAGACGGATAGAGCGGAACCCAACCCGGATCAGTTCGCTCGGTGACAAGAATTTCACCGTTGATTCCCTCAGCATCTTTCATATCGCGAACGACACGAACAACACCTTCGACAATTCCAGGGCAGCACGGAGTACCGATCAAGACATTGGGGTCGTCCGATTTTGGTCTTTCGTCTTTCAAAAGATCGAGTTCGCAAAGAACCTGCGCATAGGGCAGCGACGCACCGACTGCACCCTTCAGAATGAATCGATCGGGCGACGGTAGCGTCTTATCAAAAAGTGCAAACTCACGTTTACGCATATTGGCGAGCTCGCCAAGATTCAAGGTCACACCGCGACCTTCGCTGAACGCAATCAACTCCTCGATTGTGAGATAGAAGACATCGCGTTCGTTTTGCAGCAGACCCATGCGAACAAGCTGTGCCCCCATCCCGCGAATCAGGTTTCGCGCGACGCCAAACACCTTGGTTCGAGCAAATCGCAAATTCTCTCGATTTTTAACGGCCCGACGGGTCTGCTTTAAAATCCACTGATAAAAATGATACTTCACGCCAGTCAAACGCTGGCTCAGTTGCTCTTCCGCTTTCGCTCGAATTTCGCGCTCGCGCTCTTCCATCTTGGCAATATCGTAGGAGCCCGTGCGAACGTAGCTTTGCACTGAATTGACGATAAAGCTCGGATCGTCGTGAAGATCGTTTTCCTCAAGCTTTAGCTCGTTGATACAGCGAAAGCCAAAGCGATCCAAAAACACACCGAACTGCTGATACACCTGCTCGTTGCGCGATTTAAGCTCACTCCAAACCGTGGTCGGATTCTCCTTCAAAAACCAATCGCGGAACGGCCCCTTCTCTGCATCAATGTGAGCCGCAATCCGCATCAATGTTTTGGTCGGCTCCGTACTCTCAAGATCGCCCTGCCCACAAAGAAGATCGTTCTGCAGCGAACCACCCTCTGCACCAGCTGCAACCCATTTTTCAGTCAGAGACTTAAGAAGACCAAAGAAGATCATGCAGAGGTAGTCGTTGATGATCGGAACTTGCCACTTTTTTAGAAACTGCTCTTCAAGCTTGTGATACTCGGCAACAAGTTCATCAAATCCAATCTTTCGGTAGTCCTTTTTTCGAGCCACTTCATAGGCCGCTACAAATCCGCGATTGAAGGTCGCAATCAGCTCATCGATTTGTCGGAAGCGAAGGATCGTCTGTACCGTGAGTTTGATTTTCTGCGAAAGACGATAGCGTGGCGGATTTTGCACGAACTCAAAAAGCTTTGCCACTTCTGGCGCGACTTCGGGCTTTAACCCTTGCTTCACGCCCATCATGGTTTCCATAAAGGATTTATTTGAGCTTGATCCCGGCAGCAAAAGGACAAGCTTATACCAATTGACGAGGTTGTAATAGATGCGACCACGAATGAGGCCGAGCATGTTGCGAAACACATCTTCGCGCTCATCGATCCAGGCCTGTGGCACACCCATGACTTCGCAGAACTGAATATAGACCTGACGATAGGCGCGCGAGGCAAAACTAAACGTCAATGGTGACGTTACGCCGGAATAGCTCTCGATGATATTGGAATTGTCCCAGAGAGTTGGCATATGACCGCGAATCGACATATCGAAGTAGTCTTCCGAGGGAAGACTTGTGATCGGTCTCGTCTGCACAACATAGAGCACACCATTCTCAATCGCCCACTCGCAGTCCTGTGGAGCCCCAAGCTCGTCTTCAAGTCGCTTTGTTAGCTGGGCAACGGCTTTGACCTCGCTATCGCGAAGTGACGTCACCATCTGCTCAGCTTCCGGAACGCTGACAATCGATACTCCGCCTGACGGACTCTGCCGAAATGCCTGATCTTTTAGAACCAGAGCCGGTGTGAACTTCAACTGCCCGTTCGCCAATTCGCTTCGCGAAACATCATAGTTGTCACTCTCAAGGTACCCACTTACCAGTCCCTCGCCAAGGCCGTAAACCGCGGCTATAAGAAGTGAATCTCGGTCGAGCGCACGCACAGGATTTCGCGAAAAGGCGACGCCTGCACGATCCGCGTTCACCATTTTTTGAATCACAACTCCAACTGCAATTCCGCTGAGCGGAATACCGCGCTCCACGCGATACGCCATCGCTCGCGCCGAGAAGCCTGAGGCCCAGCAGCGCTTCAAACTCTCAGCAATAGCCGTCGCACCCTTTTGAAAGAGAAAACTTGAAAACTGACCAGCAAAAGAATTGGCTGCTGAGTCTTCATCAAGACCGCTCGAACGAACAGCGACAAAGCAATCATGTAGCTCAAGTTCTTTCAAGGCCGACTGAATTTCGCTCTCAAGAGCAGGACTCAAACTTCCTCTCAAGAAAGTCTCTTCGATGTGTTTGGCCTGGGACTCAAACTGATCAAGCGGCATATTCTGCATGCGCTCAAGTTCGACCTTCAAACCATTATGTTGCACGAACTCTTGAAAGCTTGAAGCCGAGACGCAGAACCAAGTCGGAACCGGGAATCCCTTCTCAGTCATTCGATAAAGATTCCGTGCCTTCCCACCGGCCTCGCGAGTGAGCAGCGCACTCACATCGGAATGCTTTTTAAGCTCTCGCGGCAAGAGGAGCCGTTGAAAAGATGAACTCATAAAATACTCCTCAACACCGGTGCCCAGATATGAAAGAAGAGCGACAACGTCGCCGCGCCTTCGATTACTTTAAATGCCGACGGCTTCACCCAAAGGATCGAGTAGGAGAGGAGTGTCAGAACCGCAAACGGGGTCATCCAAAGACTAAAACCAGAAGCCGCTGCTCCAAGTGCCGCAACAATCGTCAACACCAAGACAATCAGTGTCGATCCGCCACGCCCGTAGACCGACAAGTAGGTCCCAAGAATTGGATGCGCCGATGGATCGAGCTTTCGACTCACCTCATAGCTAAAAAATGCACCCAAGACGCCAATAGCCCAACCGAAATGAAGTGGAGATGCGATGTCACCGCCGGCAAGAGCCGTCATCAAAAGACAAAGTGGAATCAAAATCAATTGATGCGTGATTGCGTAGAGGAGTGGACGCTTTTGTAAGCTCTCACCGATGTAGAACTCTTTAAACATCAGCCAAAGCCAGAGTGTTGTGATCACAGCCAAAACCATCGCGACTGGACTGACCAGTGCGAACCCAAAGCTCAATCCGATACCAAAGATCATGAGCGCATTGATCACGATCGCCACGCGATCAGTTTTGAGAAGACCGCGCGGAAGCGGACGTTCGGGGTGAGCAATGATATCCTTTTGATAGTCTTTGAGCTCATCCATCAAACGCAGTGTCGCAAAAAGCCACATGGCATAGAGAAAGCCGAGCCATGAATGTGGAGCGAGTCCACCGCTCAAAAGAACATAAACTGGAAGCGGGAACCGTTCTTTTACATAAGTCAGCCATGCCTTCATATCTTGAACTCCATTCGAGCTTTCGCTTTTGAACCCGCGCGATCGATCCGCGCCCGATGGCGGCGATCTCGACTGATTTCTGTTTTAAATACTGAGGCCGGATCCACCGCTCGCCCTTCCTCTCGCAGATGTCGAATCCCCTTCTCGACCAGGCGCAGCCGGCTCTCGCCCTCAACATAGATTTCAAGTTCACCCTTCTCATTTCGATCGGTGAAGAGCTTACTTGAATCACATGCCGTATAAAGAGTTTGCTCAAGGTCAAAGTCCGAAGCGCTCTGCCCACTTCGACCGCGGTACCAGAACACACCGTCCTTCACGTCAATTCGGTCGCCCATGCGATGCCAAACTCGGCCTCGGTCATCGACTCGTTTATTGAGTCGATTCTCTTCGGCCACGTTCTCGCCTACATAAAGCGGGCAAACGTGCGGCCCTGTCACCCAAAGACTCTCGCTTTGAAAATCAGACTCGATTGCAGCAATCGGCCGCCCCAGTGCCAGAGTCTGAAAAAAACTGCGCTGCTCACTCAGCTCAACGGCCTCCCGTGCATCCATGACCGCAACAGGCTCGGATTCTGAGCTACCGTAGATATGCATGAACTCGGTCTCTGGCCAGCGCCCGAATGCCGAACGAAAAATTGCATTGTCTGTCAGTGCACCACCGACATGAATCGAACGAAGCCCTGCAAAGCCCGTCGAGGTCATCACTCGACGTAAGAACGCAGGTCCCATTGTCGCCGACACGGGGGCATCGACGCCTTCCAACCGAGATGCCCAGTTGAGTGTCGCCTGCGACCAGTCGCCATTCATCCGAGCAGGCACCACAACGGAGCCACGACGGCTGGCGAGATTAGCAAAAACGAAGTTGGTGAAAATCGTAAGCTCGGGTCCTTGATGCTGATCGTGATGCAAGGCCTGACTGAGAACACGATGCTGCTCCAGAAGATACCCATGTCTCCGCGCAACACCCTTGGGTGCACCCGTCGTCCCACTCGTAAAAGCCACCAGACCAAGGTGATCCCGCTCAACGGATTCGACATGAAAGCTCGAAGCCAATGACCGGCCAGAGCCTGCCACGCCCGCAAGCGAAGTCCATTTTGGAATCGCTCGAATAGCAGCGGAACGAAGCCCCCAGCCTCGCCCGAAAAGACCAGCCAAAAATAGCCGTGGTGCTAAACCTTTCACAACCGAGTTAATTTTACCGAGCGGCATCCACGGCTCAACAACCGCGACAGAGACGCCAAGACCAAGCGCCGCAAGCACAAAACCATACAGCTCCGCC
>JAEUWE010000199.1 GCA_016791465.1 Pseudobdellovibrionaceae bacterium | reverse complement strand
TTGGACTTTGTCCGCAGCGGTCACAGGCCCAAGAGGCACTGCCGCGGACCGAGTCTGAATTGGGATTGAAGGAGAGTTTGAATCTCACTGGCTACAATGAGATTTACTATGCCTACGGAAATCCGAGCACCAAAGTTCAGTTCAGCTTCAAGTATCAGATGATTGAGAAACTTCCGCTGTACATTGGCTACACACAGCTGATGTTCTGGCTTCAGCAGCAAGACTCCCAGCCATTTAACGACGTGAACTATAGTCCTGATGCCTTTTATCGAATTCAAGCGAAGGCCGGAATTTTGGAGTCGGTCGATCTTGCGCCGTACTCACACACGTCGAACGGTCGCGACGGCGCTGATTCGCGATCGATAAACCGGGCATACGCGAGATTGAATCTCGAGACACCATCGGCGAATCAAGAGATTAAAATGGTGGTCACGCTCTATAGTTACTACGGTCTCAACGAGGACAATTCTGATATTCATGACTTCATCAGCCCGCTCGATTTGCGGTTCACATTCACACAGTTTGTGCCGTGGATTTTTGATCGCGGACAATTGTCAGTCAGAGTCTTTCCAGGCGGCCGCTTGGCGGAAAACTGGGGAAGCGGCGGGCAGGAGGTTGGCTTGAGTTTTCGTGTCGGCGGTTTTGGGCTGAAGCCATCGATTTATATTCAGTACTATGGCGGCTATGCCGAGTCGCTGCTCAGCTATCGGCGCCGCGAGAGCATCGCCCGCATTGGGATCGTGCTGTAGCCGATCAACTCGAAGACTCGAGTTGCGAATTGTTTGTTGGCGAGGACAGTCTGATCGGCGAACTGACGCCTGTCGAACTTCTAGACGCTGCTCGCTGTGGCGAGGCCGTTAGCGCGGCGCTCGTCTGCCTTTATAAGGTCTTAAGATTGCATCTTAAGGTCGCGTAAAAAGATGTGAAATATCGCTAGGAGAAGCCGGATTTTATACCGCAGAGCTCAAATCGCATTGCTCGTCGCAATTGAAGTCGCAGTTGGAGGAATCTCCGCTGCCGTGCAGGCGGTTGAGTACGAGGCGGGCGATCTTCTTGGCAGCAGTGTGACCTGCGCTGATCGGCAACAACAGTATCGTGGACTTGCTCAGTGTGATCTCCGACAGAGCGCATCGTCGCTTGGAGATATTCAAACTCAGCTGATTCGAGGTGAAGGAGAGAAGCTTTCGCGGGCCCTTCGAAAAGACTACTTTTCTCAAATTGAGACAGCGCTGACCTCGCAGTTTCAGGCGGCCACTTGGCTTGCCGGCGAGAATCTTTTGCGAGGCGAGTATGGCGTCGCGGGGGGCTCACTTCAAAAGGCCATCGACGAGGCGACAGCAAAGTGCTCAGGAGAAGAGCGCGCCGTTTTAAACGGAATAAAGGCGAACTTTAAAAACATGAAGGCATCGGATCCACTTCACTTTGCAAGTTTGCCGGCCGAGTATGCGGATCAGTCCAAGGAGTTTGTTCAAAAGCGAATGGTCATTGCGTGGCTTGAGATCAACCGCATCGAGCGATTTTTAACGGATCGGCCGCTTTCGAAAGTCCAGAAGCAGGAACTGCGAAAGCGGATTGAAAAAATCCGCGCAACGTATCCATTGGTCGCGACCTCGCACGGAGCCTACACTCTCAATCAGTTGGCGTTGAGCGACTACGGTCAAATTTCATTTGTCGACAGCACACGGTCGCATCCGCAAATTGACCAAATCTTGTTTCCGTCAGAGGTCGACGGAAAGTATGCCGTCATTCCTGTGGGAAAAAATAAGCGACAGGGCCATGAGGGTCTAGTGAATCAGGTTCTTGCTCAG
>JAEUWE010000187.1 GCA_016791465.1 Pseudobdellovibrionaceae bacterium | reverse complement strand
TGCTCTCGCGAGCGCCATGACCGTCACTTTAAAAAGCGCGAACTCTGAACGAGAGCTCGCCCTTTGGATCAAACAAAATCGCCTGCCCATTAAGCTTGAACCGCGCGATGTGAAGTTCACAACGCTTCAAAATATTGCAACTCCTAGCAATCGGTCCGGCGGAGCTTCATTCGAAAATCTGCAATGGGGCTATAAAAACCACGGACAATCAATCCCGATTGCACTCGACGACCTGACGAGCCTAATGGTGCAAGGGCGTGCCGGAGAAGATGTCGGCGTGACTCGCGCTCCAAAAGAAAATCTTGATCCCGGAAAAGAAGTCCGCATCGCTATTCTCGATACCGGACTTGATTTCTCGCATCCCGAGCTTCTCGACCGCGTCGTTGAAAACACCGCTGAGTGTAAGGCGCTTGCCGAGTACACGAAGTGCACAAAAACTGCCGCCAATGCGACAGCGCGAACGACTTGCGATCAGACCTATAAGAACAAAGACGCCGATGGCAATGGCTACCCTCTCGATTGCTCCGGTTGGAATATGACCGCAAAATCAGCTCCGGGCAGCGCCGTTTGGGGTGACAACGATGCCCGCGATCTGAATGGTCACGGAACACATGTCGCCGGCGTCATTGCCTCTCGTTCAGATGATGGCGATGGCGTCAGTGGTATCGCGCAGAATGTGAGAATTCTTGGCGTCAAGGTCATCTCGGCATCGCCAACTGAACCCGTTCGACCAACATCACTCAACGCGACAGCTGGTACAGCGGCGACTGCAACTCTACCTTCTCCTGATGAAGCCTCGCTCAAAGCTGGAAAAGGCTTCGGCGACCTGGTCGCCCGCGGCCTTTTGTACGCGATTCGTTCAAAAGCACAGATCATCAATATGTCTCTTGGCTGGCCCGCCGATGTCGATTCGAATCTTCTCGCCCAGCTTCTCGACCTCGCACGAAGCCAAGGAGTTCTCGTTGTTGCCGCGGCCGGAAACGATGGCACCGATGCTTTGATTCGTCCGTGCATCTACACGGGCGTGATCTGTGTGGGTTCACACGACCCCGATGGCGTGCTCTCACACTTTTCGAATCACGGTCCCGGTGTTGATGTGGCAGCCCCAGGCCTTGGTATTTTGAGCCTCTTCCCGACGGCACTCACTCCCTCTGTCTTTACAGATCGAATGGGGTACGAAATGAAGAGTGGAACGAGTATGGCATCGCCTGCGGTCGTTGGCGTACTGGCACGTCTCCTCAATGCCGGCGCTAGCACCAAAGAAGCGTATGCACGCCTTCTACTCGGAACCCGACCGCTTTCGCCAAACCCACGCCTCGCCCGCAGCAGCACATCCTTTGTTCAAACCGGAGCCGTCGATCTTGCCCGCGCTCTCGAAGTGCAACCGCAACCAATGGTTATGCCGATCGCTAAACGTGCAGTCGAAGTTCATTGGAATCGGCGCGATTCAAAAGTGGCCTTTCAACTCGGACTCGAAAATATATGGACTGATGCCGAGAAGAGCTCCATCGAGTTTCGTCTACTCGGGCGTTCCGTAAACGACGCCGCCCTGTCACCAGCGCGCATCGACCTTGGTCGCTGGAATACTGGCGAAAACAAATCGATACCTCTCGTTCTTGAAGTGAAGAGTCCTCGGCTTGAGAGTGAACTTTCGCTCGAAGCGAAAATCACAACCGTTGATTTCAAAACGAAGAAGTCAAAAACTGAAACTCGAGTCATTGGCCTTGAGGTTCTGTCGACTCCTGACGCCAGCGATCCCGACGTTCAAAGCTATGGGTATCGTGGCGACAGTCAGGCGATTTCGCTGCTCAAGACAGCAAGTCTGCGGTCGGTTGTATCTGCAGACGGGAAGGCAAAGCAGGACTACGTCGCAGTTGTTTCAACCGCCAACGAGATCAAGCTGGTCCTACTCTCTCAAGGAGCAGACATCTACGACGTGTCTTCAGTGCAATCTGTCGCCACCACCAAGGGCGAACTCTTGGCACTTCATCGCGCGGACGTGAATATTGACGGTAAATCGGATTACATTTTGGTCTGGAGAATTCCTCCGACGCCTGAAAAGAAACAGCCTTCGTTTCTCTTCCGCTTCTTTGACGAACGACTTCGCCCGATGGCGGTGACCTTTGACGGAAAAACCGCGACGGAGGCTGAGTTTAGCAATTCCGTTTCAGTCATCACGGAGCGCTTTCAGTGGATGCGCCTCGGACAACAGCTTGTTCCGGCCTGGATCTCTCGTGGCACTACGCCTGAAAGCGAAAAAGCCGCTTATGATCCATGGAATCCAAACCCAATCGACTTGCCGGAGTTTCGAATTTACTACTGGGGTCCAGGCGGACTCAAGAGCCTACGCGAGAAAGACCAAACACCAATCGCTCTCTTCTATCAAAGCCGTGAGGAGCAGCGCCTTGGGGTCCTCCGCGCGGCTTGGCTCAAAGGCGAAGGCACCGACGCTGAACATCTGATAACTTCCATCGAAGACGCAAAAATAAGTCATTCGAAATCGATGGACGCCGGTGGCTATCGTCGGCTTCGCGCCAATAGCGCAGCCCCCCTTCTCAACGGTGATGGCGAACCGGTTGGAACTGGATTTTATACTGAAAGCTCACGCTCCACCTTGCGGCTGTCCGGCGTCTACAACGATGGTTCGACAGCATTCGACAAAACCCTTGCTCCGCTTTCGAAAACTGACTCGGTCCTATCGGTTCTCGCAGGCTTCATTGGAAAGTCGACAGCATCTGTTACCTCACAGACGATCTATGAGATGCAATTGATGGATCTTCGAAGCGGCGAGGTCGCCGCAACGTCACTCCGTCGCTTCAGCTTCCTCCCCGGCTTCTTCTTTATGAGGCTCTTCTTTCCGGTTATCGGCGAATCAAGTGTCGGTGCCGAACGTTCGCCGATGGTGTATCTCCCCGCCGGGCTTGGAACAACTTCGAGCGCCGAGGTTCTCGCGCCAAGATACGAAAACGGAAGACTCGTCGGCCTCATTCGACCGGCTCGTCTGCGTCTTCTTGCCCCAACTGGGTGTGAAGCGATCGGCAATGCGATTGAACCGAGCCGCGAAAAGCCGAGTCAGATCGGCTTCACCTGCGGCGACCGCATACTTATGGTTCCACTGAAGTACTAGTGGCAACCTGTTCCTTGAGTCGTTTGGCGGCGAGCGCGTACCCACCGTCGCCGCCGTCGACAAAGTGAATATGATCATCGAGATGAAAAACAAGACAGGTGACCATCGCTTCATTGGAAGCATGCAGTCCGTAGTTTAAACGACCGGCCCGCCGCTCATCGTCTAGAAACGCTTCAATCTGCTGAAGTTCCTCTCGCGAGCAATCCCGAATCATTCGAAGCATGTCGTCAAACTTTTTTGAATCCGATTGCGCAACCATCTCGCGCGCGTACTTCTGTGCGCTGAAATCTCCCATTGACCAACCTGTCACGATGAGAATGCGCATCGTAACAACCTCAACTGCAATACTGAAGATCCTTCGGAGATTACTTAAAAGGGACTGTCCAACCGAGTGTATGTCGAATTCCTTTTTTAGATTTGATAACCGCACACCCGAATCAATTTTATCTAGAGAAACCGCCTGTGAATCCGAACTCAAGATACTGTCGATCTTCTCCAGCACATCGCGATACGTCTTCTTGGCATTCTCGCCCTTCGCCAAGATCAGAAGACTCACCATCTCGCCCCGTCGCGACAGCACGGGATTCCAACGACACGAAAGTCCTTCGAAAGCGCTTTCTCCATCGTCAGTCGATGTCACCGTTTCAACTATGAGATTTCGACCACTCTTCACAATCTTCTCCGCAGCGCTCACTCCGCCTCCGCGGATCATGGCAAAGCTCGCCTTGGCCGAGACGCCGAACTTGGCGACCTCGATCTGAAAGCCCTGTGCCGATAGCTCACTCACCGGCACCACTCCAATTCGCATTTCAAAACGGAAGGTCTCACGCGCCAAACGCAGTGTTGCCTGCAGGGCCGGAGCAATCCGTTCAAGCTCACTCTGGTGAATAAGAATGGTGGCGCCATCGCCACCGAAAACAAATGGGATCGAGCGGTCGCTTATACGATTGAGAATGGCGACGATCGAGGCTGCTCCAAGCAGATTCACATCTTTATAGCGATTCTCTGCAATAGCCTGCGTTGAACCTTTGATGTCGGTTAGCACGACAACCCAGTCGTCGGGCACTTTCCGGTAATGCCTGTCCTCCATCAGCTCACTAAAAACTGTAAATGGCGAAAGCTTTTTATAAAACAGCGACGAGGCATTGATATCAGGCAAGACATCACGCTCTGTCAAAGACCGGGTCCTCCGTCAGGTCCAATCGACTTTGACGTCGGAGGCGTCGTCGCTTTACCGTCGGACTGACTGTCGATGTCGACCTCCTCCTTAAAAAAGGGAAGAATCGCTTGGGCCGCTTCTGATAGTCCGCCGAGTTTTCCGGATATATCATCTTGTGTCGCTACAGCCGCGCGCGGCTGAGGCAATACAATTGGAATCGCTTGCAAGCGAGCGGTCAGACTTTCTGTAGGAACGCGCCCCTTCGCCCACTCCTCGGCCAACTCCCGACGCGAAAGTGGGACCCGCACGAACGTGCGCTTTGGTATCTTTGTTTTACCAGTGCGAACTCGCTTCATAAAGTGCGGATTCTGAAGCTCTGCAAGAGCGCTCTCACCATCATAAAATCGAACAACATCTCGCCACTCCAGTGGGGTTGAAACTTCGACTTCTGCGCCGTCAAACTCGGTGCTCCACTTCACGTCGCCCAATAACGCTTTAGCATTTCGCTCAACATCAAGAGCGGCAAGGAAACAGGCGTAGAAGTTACTCGAAGCAAAGCCAAATCGACGGCTTTCATACTTCTCGATGATAACACTGAGATCTCGCGTGCCTGTCTTTTTTACGGCCCGAGCAATACCGGCAGCTCCATGATTGTAAGCAGTCAACGCCAATGGCCAAGATCGGAGCTGCTCATAATTGCTTCTTAATAGACGAGCCGCTCCCCTCGTCGCTGTTAGCGGGTCATTTCGTTCATCGACATCGCGATTCACCATCATGCCCGGTTTTGCCGTCCGAGGCATAAACTGCCAGATGCCGCTCGCGCCAACGCGAGACCTTGCCTGAATATTGAAACTGCTTTCGACAAAGGGCAGGCGCGTCAGTTCAATTGGCAGTCGCTCCTCGCGAAACTTTTTTTCCATCTCACGCAGGTACCGACCAGAATAGTAGATTCCCAAAATGAACTTGTCTTTTTGGCCAAGCTGAAATCGGATGCGCCGTTTACTGCCCAGCGCTCTCAAGCGCGATCGCGTTGCCTCCAGCAATTTCTTTGATGAGGCACTAAACAGATCATCCAACGGTCCATTATAGGCGAACGCGAGGTAGCGCCGGTCGTCGGCATCGCGAAGGTCTTTCTCTGATTTTATTCTGCTCAGACGAAGAAAGCGCTCCGCGACTTTCGCTTTCCGTTGATTGACCAGGCGAGATCTCGCACGCGAACGCTCGCCGACTGCACTGAAGTCAATGACATCATAGACCTGGTGCGGTTGATCCGGATCGTGCAGGACCCCTTGACGAGTGGTGTACTTGGAATAGATCTCCTTCCAGAATGCCACTCGCTTGACCATGCCTGGCGGAACTTTGAAAGTCGCCGAATCCCAGCCCAACGCTCCCTCTTGCCGAGAGTACTCCGGCGCCACCCATGGCATCGCCCGCGAGAGATAGCGTTCAGGGAGACTCTCCTCGCGGTCGACTGCCGTGCCGCCATCTGCACTCACCTCTGACGCCTCATCGTCCCGTAAAATTCCAGGGAGACCAAAGAGTGATTCCACCTCTTTGGGTTTGCTCTCCGCATCCATAGCGGCCCCTCCATCGGGACCACTGTCAACTTGACCAAAGAGCTCGCCCGTCACCGACAAGGCTGCGAAAATCAGAAATCCTGTGAGAAGAAGTGACTTCGACATCTTAATTCGCTAGCCGATCTGCGATGCGATCAAAGAGGGCTCGCGCCGCGACTTCACGCGAAGGCGGCCCATTAAAAATGAAAACGAAGCTGTATATCGCGCCATTGACGTTCCCAGAGAATCCAGCAAGGCCCACAACCCCATCAAGCAGACCCGTCTTCGCCCGAATTGATCCGCCACCAACCGTGCCATTCTTCATGCGACTGCGGAGAGTTCCATCTGTGCCACCGATGGGCAGCGCCGCTAAGAACTCCGGAAACACTCGGAAGTCATGCTGAACTGTCAGCAGCATTTGGCCCAGCTGCTTTGGTGAAAAGCGATTGACTCGAGTCAGGCCGGCCGCGTTCACGTACTCATACTCCCCAGCCTTCAATCCCGCTCGCTGTTCAATCCACTCGCGCACACGCTTGAGACCAGTCGCCATCGTTGCCGGTCGTTCAGGAGCTTCCGCACTTGCAGCAAGATTCTTGACCAACATTTCGGCCACATAGTTGTTCGACCACTTCAACATATCGGCGACCACCGCTTGAATCGGCTTGCTTTCCACCGTTGCCACGATCGCGACTCCATCCGGAGCCTTTCCCGAACGAACCGTTCCCTTCACTTCGATTCCTCGTTGCTTAAGAAACACGATCGCCGCGTGCCCCGCGACTAGCGCCGGCTCACGAATGCTCTTGTAATAAGCCTTCTCGGGCTGACCACTGCCAATCGCGCCACTCGCAACAACCACTTCGCCTTTTGTCGCATCGTCTGTGCGCAAACGCTCGACAGAGACACCATTGGATTTGCCATTTGTTTTGACTCTATTCTTGAGTTCAAAGAATGGACTACTCACATCCAAAGTCACGTTGGCCGGTTCACCGCTCGCAATTCCCGGACGAACCCAGGTGGTGATTGAGTTCCAATTAAATGACAACGCTCCAATCGGAGCATCGTAGGCTCGATCAACTCTCTGCTCTTGCCGATCACCATCATACCGAATCGAGTCGAATAACGAGTCATCGACAATCAAGTCACCTTCGATCGTTTTGACTCCCGTTCGTACCAGTTCATTGACAAGGAACCATAGATTTTCCGAAACGAATGACGGATCACCGCCGCCAACAAAGTACAGCGGCCCCTTGAGCACACCGCCCGCGACAGTCTGATTGGTCTGCAGGGCCGCTCGGTCCATTGCAAATACCGTTTTAAATTTATGCGCCGACGGCAGGAGACTCAGCGCCGCTGCCCCTGTCGGAATCTTTGAAAGCGAAGCAGGAATGAAGCTTTTCTCACTGTTATGCTCAAACACCAAATGATCAGGGCCCGAACCAACAGATGCCACCCAAAGTCCAAGTTCACTTGAACGCAACCCCGACTTCACAGCGGCATCCACCAAACCTTTTACTTCGTCGCCAAGTGGTGAGTCCGCTGCTTGAATCGGCGTGATTGTCGCTATTTTTGAAGCCGCCTCCGATGCAACGGTGGGCCTCGCGACCGCTGTCGACTTCTTGGCCGCCTTACGACTCGCAGCATCGGCGATCATCGGCGACAAAAGACCGACTGCAACGACGGTCGCAAATAGAGAAACAAGAGGGGGAAGAATACCGGATTTTGGAAGACTGTTCTGCATGATTATGAAAGTCTACAGAGCTGAGTGACTTGCGTCGACCCCTTGCGGATGGGAAAATGAAATCTATGAAACTGACACCACTTACTCTCGTTTTAGCCCTTTCACTTTCACAGACGTTCTTTTCCTCGGGCTGTACCAAAAAGGCAGCACAAGATACCTCGACCATCTACGTCGGTTTATCTGCCGAACCGTCAACGCTGGACCCCAGACGCGCCACTGACGCCACTGGAATGCGACTGACAAACCTGATCTTCACCTCGATCGTCCGACTAGGACCCGACATGGAGATTATCGGCGAGGCCGCAAGCAAGTGGTCGTACACGAAAGACACCTACCACTTCGACCTTCGGCCAGGTCTGAAGTTTCACGACGGCACCGCAGTCACCAAAGAAGATCTTGAGTTCTCATTCGCAGAATACCGCAAGGACGCCAGTCCCTTCGCATCGGCACTTTCCGCTATCGACACCGTCACCGTCACCTACGGCCCGGCCGGCGGCACTCTTGATCTCAAGCTCAAAAAATTCTCTGCGACACTGCTCACTGATCTCTCTCCGGTCAAAATCCTGCCGGCCACAAAAGTGACGGCGGCCGGAGATGATTTCGGAAAAAATCCGATTGGCTCGGGACCTTTCAAGTTTGTTTCTGCAGACGCGAATGAGATTCGACTCGATGCAAATAAAGAAAATCCGTACGCTCCGCCTGCAATCAACTCGGTTAGCTTCAAGATCGTTCGCGAAGAGAACACCCGCTTTTTGAAAATCATGAAGGGCGAACTTGATCTGGCGCAACAGGAACTTCCACCCGCCAAGGTAAACGAACTTGAGAAAAAAGGCCTGACTGTCTACAAATATCCCGGCCTCTCGATGACCTATCTTCTCGTCAACATGAACGATCCAACGCTCAAATCCAAAGATGCCCGCCATGCGCTGTCGGCCGGAATCAACCGCGATGAGATTATTCGCTTCAAACTTGAAGGAATGGCACAGGTTGCGACGAGCATTCTTCCGCCACATAACGCCTACTATGACGGCACTTTGGCCATACCAACCTATGATCTCGAGAAAGCCCGAGCCCTGATCAAAGCGGCAGGTCTTGAGGGCAAGGAGCTCACGCTCAAAACATCGAACTCAACACAAGCTATTGAAAATGGCAAAGTCATCGCGAGCCAACTCGAAAAGATCGGATTGAAACTCAACATGCAGAGTTTTGAATGGGCGACCTTTTTTGCCGACGTCAACAAGGGCAACTTTCAGCTCGCATCAATGAAGTGGGTCGGCACGACCGATCCCGACATCTACCGCACAGCCTTTCACTCAGCACAACTTCCTCCCAAAGGACGAAATCGAGGTGGTTACGTCAATACCAAGCTCGATCAGCTCGTCGACAGCGGCAATGAGATCCAAGATGTTCGAAAACGAATCGATCACTATAAGAAAGTCCAGCGCCTCGTCTATGACGATCTTCCCATCATTCCACTTTGGTACGAGTACGAAACGGCCGTCATCAGCCCTAAAATCAAAAACTTCCGAGCCGCAAAGACCGGAGACTATACCGCTCTGACCAAGGTCTCAAAAGAGTAGCTTGGCCTCGTCGCAGAAGCCGAAGTTTCCGATACGAAAGAGACTTCGCACCACGTGCTCTGGAGCCTGAATGCAACTGCGACGACTTGACTGGACTATTGTGCTAGTCCCCCTGTTCATGACTTGGGGAATCGACCAAATCACAAAGATTTGGGCTGAGCACATTCGGGGCATCGAGTTCTATGGCCCACTTGGCTTCGTGCTGCATCACAATCACGGTGCGATGCTCGGACTCTTTAGCGAGCTTCCCGCCGTCCTGCGAATCGTAACACTGTCAACCGGCGGCGCCTTTCTCATTTTCTCTTTCGGAATCATTCAGTACCTCCTGCCGATCAAGTCGCTTCTCCTCCGCTCAGGCATGAGTGTTTTACTTGGCGGAATTCTTGGCAATGTCACCGACCGAATTCTCTACGGATACGTCGTCGATTTCATTCTTCTTGGATCGCCCGATAAATCGACGCCCGCGTTCAACCTCGCCGATGCACTACAGTGGGTCGGATACGCGATGATCGCAACCGCTCTTGTCCGAGAATCAGAGATTCTTTGGCCAGCCGACAACAGCCGCAAGCGCATGTGGGTCAATATCCGCTTCCAGTTGCGCTATTGCTTCATATTAACTGGAATCGGCCTCGGCTTCGCGCTCATCGGTGGGGTCTTCTCATACACCTTTCTTCGCGTCACAATCATCGACCTCGTTGGCAACAACGACAAACTCCTTGATCACTACCTGATCCCATTCATCATCACATTCGCGATCGTCAGCTTTGCCTTTGCCGCTGTTCTTTTTCTAGTCGGACGCGTTCTTTCATCTCGAATCGCCGGTCCACTCTACGCCTTCGAGAAATTCCTCGACGACCTGGTCGACGGTCGGCCTCGCCCGTTGCGCCTCAGAGCCGGTGATGAGTTCAGACATCTCGAATCGATCGCCGCTCGCTTGAGTCAAGAGGTCATCGAAAATCAACTGCTCAAGAATCAACTTTCTCAAGCCAAAATCGGCCAGCGCAGCACCGGTAGCGATGACGAACTCGCGAAGACAGCGGATGGGGCGGCGGAATTGCCGTCGAATGTGACTCCCCTTAAACGCCCCTAAACTGGCTCACCAGCGTGTGGGTTTTGTAGAGCGTTAATAAGTCCGGCGTTCGAAACAGGCCTGGTGTAATTCACACCGGGCTTTGTTTTGAGAGCTGCTCGAGGTCTTGCCTTCATCTTGCTTTGCCCAGGGCTCATGGAGCAACGCTGTCCTCACTGCGAAAGCCAGAACACTCAAGCCCATGGGCGCTATCGCAGACTCTCGGATGGC
>JAEUWE010000172.1 GCA_016791465.1 Pseudobdellovibrionaceae bacterium | reverse complement strand
GCCTCGGCAGCGCCGTCATGGCGACCGAGACGATCATGGCTCCTACACTCACTCGCAGGCACGTCTCAACAAGAACCCGCACGAGTTCACTATCGGGAGTCATAGGCGCAGTGGGGTTTTGCAGTGCTTTGGCGATGGTTTCAAAATACCGACTGAGAGGAATCTGGGTTTGTTCGAGGACGGTCGTCTCACGGGCGATCGGCCACCGCAGGCGGCGGAAGCCTCCGCGTGAGGGTGTGAGATAGCCGGTCTTTGCAACATTTGAAAAGGCCGACTCAGCCGTTGGAAAGGTAAAGGCTGGGTAGATGAAGTTTGAAGCGGGAACAGTGGCCGAGAGCAGCTCAGGGGTGCCTGAAGGTTTAATCGACTTGATCAGCCACACATGATTTTTCGGACGATCGGTGATGAGAAACGCGCCTGCTCGTACGGCATCGCGATTGACGGGCAGTAGAACGGAGTCTTCTTGCAGGGTCTTCGTATTCGTCTGCTCGAGCAGGTATTGCAAAAAGTGTTTGAAGCGAGTTTTCTGGTCTCGAATAGAGTCGAACTGTGATGTTTGCTCTGTGAGCCGTTGACCGTTTCTCATCTGGACTGAAAAGTCGAGTTGGTGCTCAAACGAGAAGACTGCGTGCAGATAGTAAATGAAGTCTGCGCAGTCCATCTCGACATTCAAATAGTCCCGTTCTTGATTGGCGTGAAGTGCCATCTCGATATGCACATCCCGGCTTTCGATCCACTGGCTGAAATGATCCTGCCAGCTCGAGTTCCAAGTCGCGGTACTCGTCCACACGGCGCACTGTGCTTGAGCGGCGCCAAAGATGACAGCTGCGATAAGGATCGCGTGCGCCAAAAAACTTTGGCGATGCCAGTTCATTTGCGACGGGCCTTGGTGCTGAGTGACAACTCAGGTTTTTCGCAGATGGTGCCTTCGCCCGGGTAGGTGAGTCGTGCGAGACGATCAATTTGATTAGAAAGCAGAGCGGTACGCGCGACATAGGTGCCGCCGCGCTGAACACGCTGGGATTGCGAGTTGACGGCATTGCCGCCAAACATGCCGTTTCCAAACTGGATGGGACTATCACTTTCAAATATCAATCGGTTGGCCATATTGCGGGCGTCGTCTGAGTTCAGCACTTGAGTGAAGGAACGCGAATCCCACTGCATTGCATTGCCGTTTCGATCAAGTGGAACGCGAACGACGGTTGCGGTCACAGATGGAGCAACGGGATCGCTCATGCGAACGCTGATATTGATAAAATGCCAAGATTCGTAGTGGTTTTCGTCGTTCATGTGCCCTTGGCCAAACGTCGACGCATAGGTTGAGCTATACGTTTCGGCCCACCAGAATTTTTTAATATCAAACGAGAAGACAACAGTCTTTGTTTCGCCGCCACCCGCTGGTGGTCTGATGACAGGAGGTAAAGGCAAGGTCGGAGCAGAACAGTTGCCGGGAGATGGCGGCACTTGCGGAACAGGAACCGGCTTTGTTTTGCCTTTAAGGGGAATAGCGGGCTCTTGCTGATAGGAGGTGCGAAGGCGCTCAGCGAGGCAGCTCTCGTAGACGCGCCAGTCTTCAGCTTGCGCACGAGTAACATAGTAGGGGGCTTTCTGGTCGCTGCGAAGGACGTGGAAGTAGATCATCTCAGGTGTCAGGTTGAGCTCCCACTCGTTGCGCTGCTCAGCGCTTGGTGACTTGCGCGCGAGATCGGCGCTCTTCACTTTGCTCATGAAGGTGTACATCGAAGGCGTCATTCCTTTTATGTATTCACGATTTGGAGAATCTGGGTTTGCAAGCGATGGGTCATAGAACTTAATCCATCCGCCGACGCTGAAGTCTTGTCCGACTTGCATCGACGTCGACGTCTTGTAGCGATCTTCAGTTTTGCGATCAAACTTCGGTTCCTCGGCGATCGCGTAGGATGTACCGATAAAAGTGCTGACCGGTGATTTTGGGGAATTGATGCGACTGGCACCGCAAACAGAAGCTCCAGCAAGGCCAATGACTTTGGCATTGGCGCCGTGAATGTGTTCGGGAATTTCGTTCACGACAAGTTTTGATTGTGCGGGATTCTGATCGGAGGGAGCGCTTTGCCCTGCCGTCTCGACAACGGGAGTCTGACTCCAGAGGCGAAGCAGGCCCATGTTGCGAATCTCGGCCTGGGTGAGAGGCGTAGGAAGTGTTCGCGCTCGTTCGGGGAAAAGATCGGAGTTCTGTCGAGGGGGAGCCGCCTGTGAAGTGCTAACAGTGACTAAAGCAATGAGCGAAAGCGAAGACCGTAGAGACATTTTCATCGGGAACCTAACCTAGCGAACCTATGAGCTGGATAAATGAGCCCAGCCCGACCTCTCGAAAATCCATTTCTCCTGTCCCTAGAAGCAGGTTTCTTGCCGGTGCTAAAGAGAACCGTTTGTAGCTGAAGCTTGGGAAGTGCCGTGAATTGTCACTGGTTGGCGCTTAGAAGCATTCCTCTTGTGGCAAGATGCTCTCTTCGGAGCGGCGGCCATAGTCGTATCCAAACCAAAGCTTTGTTCGGTCAATGGTGGCGATGAGCTGTTGCTTCGATGGACTCCCGTAGGCTTTGAGCCACGAGGCACATCGAGCTCTGATTGCCCGACGAACGGGTTCGCGCTGAAGACGTTCGAGGATATTTGGATTGATAGACTCATCAAGATGTTCGCTGATGAAACGTTTCATCAGAACGCGTGGGCCGTTTTCAGGACTTCGGCTGAGCGCGAGATTTCCTTGTCGATCGACCTCGATGATTCGTCTGTGTGTTGCTCCTCTGAAGTTCATGTCATGAAAGAGGTTTTGGTAGAACATAAAGCCAGCAAAATTTGCGGCAAGATCCGCGTTTGAATAAACACCATCGACAAGCATTCCAAAAAGTCCATCCTCGGCTTCGACTCCAAGATCGATAGCATGGCGAAGCGCTTTGCTTGGCGCAAGCCCTGCATTGAGATGTTTCTCGTAAGCTTCGGAGTATTCATATCCCTGATTGAAGAGGTGACCGATTTTGTCGACCCCCATCGAGGTGCCGTAGACATTCACTGTGGACGCGAAGACAAAATACGAAGGACTGATGATACGATGAAATCCGGAGTAGGAATAAATCGTATTGAGTTTGTCTGGTGTATAGGAAACGACTTTTCCATTTTTGAGATCATTCGGATACTGCGCGTAACTAAGGCCGATGCCAAAGACGCCATCTCTTTGATCGTTCCAGGTGATAGCCAGTGAGTACTTTTGAAAGAGATACTTGAGTTGGCCTGCTTGCGTTGAGAGTTGGCGCTCCAGCTCTTCGGCCTGTGTGAGGCGTTGAACGGCGGATGCAAAGTCTTCGGCGCGAGCGGCTTCGGCCCGTAAAGCTTCAACTGTCCGTGGGAGGTCGGCGCGCAGGTGATTGATCTCGTCGACGCCCTCTTTGAGGCGCATGTGAATGAACGTCGATAGATCTTCACCGATGTCGGCGAGTGGTTGCGGTGAAACCGTGTATTGATCGGTTTCATAGGCCGAAGTGTTTAAAGAAAACACGGCGACAAGCACCAGGATGAACGAATGAGTGAGACTCAGTTTGCAAGGCATTGCTGCGATGTCTTGCAAATCAAGGCCCATGGCCTGGTGTTTTCTTTGATCTCTTTGTTTGAGTTGGCTGGAATTATTGTGGGGTAAGAGCCGTAATTGGGCACTGCTGTTCTAACGAAGAAAGCTCAACCAAGTGAGGATAGGGCCAAGCTCCCAACTGATGAGATTGGCGCTAAGGCTGCCTATTGCGATGATGAACCACTCGCGTCTTTGGTGAAGCCCAAGCGTGTAACCATGGAGCGCGATTTCCCCTATGACAGCAAAGGCTTCGGCGGCGAGAATTCCGCTCAGCCAGTTGAGCTGCGAGCCGCTTGAAAGCCAGACGAAAAAGACGATGGGATGTGTGATTGCGTTTGCAAAGCTTGTGGTGAGGACCGAGCTCCAAAGGTTCTTCTTCGTGCCGAGGAAGTAGTGCGCCACACAGAAAAATGGAACTTCCAAAAAGTTCGACTGCAAGTAGGTGAGAAGGTAGCTCATCGTGAACCTCGAATTTCACGAAGAACGAAGATGCAGATGAGAACTTGAGTAGCGATCAGTGCCGCGAGAGGAGGGTCATCGATCGCACCGGGGCGATTGATCGGCTGACTGCGAACAAAGGCAAGCCGTTCATTTTGTTCGAGAGTCAAACTTGAAGGAGTGAGCAGGCGGGCCTGCTCAAGAGTGACTCGGCCGCGCTCGGGAAAGGAGTATCCCGAGCGATCCGAGATCAGACAGACGGTGACGCCTAAAGCGAGGAGTCCTAAAATGATCTTCGCTTTTGACGGCATGACGTTCAGCCTTTGTTTTTTACTGGCAGGTGCGCTGTGTTTTGTCGTTCATGTCGAGCTTAAATGCATCGCCAAGCATGTCGTATTTAAATTCAGGCGAGGTGTTTTTGTTCAAGCTGATTTGACATGTCGTCTGTGGCAACTTTGTCACTGTCGCTTTGTCGTTGTTTCCAATCTGAATCTCTGCCGCGCTACAGTTGAAAAACAGTGTCCATCCATCTGAAACGAGTGCAAGTGAGCGCTGATTTTGACGACGAAGTTCGCTTTCGGCTGGCGTGACCATGCCGTCGACGACGGTCGCATCAGTCGGAAGGAGGCGCATGAATTTTTCAGCGTCCTTTCCGTAAACAGTGATGACCGAGCCATCTTTTACTTTTATCACTTCGCCTGTGGAGCTTTTGGTGACTGGGTTGATGCCTTGAACGTCGACGTAGGCGACGCCGCCGTCGTTGGCCTGTGCCGCAACAGAGATCAAAGAGAGAGCAAGGGCAGAGAGAGTCATTTTCGAGAGCATTTTGGGGACTCCTGATAAGGGGTTCTTGGGGGTAAAGTGGCGGCCAAGGTAAGCTAAGCGACGTCTGATGACAATATGCGTTAAAAAGCTTACTGGGTGGATTGGATGTCTTACAGGGCAGGTTGGCGGATGTTCTTGATTCTCGGAGGCTTTTCTTGTTAAAAAGCTCACTTCGCTCTGTCCTTGGCCCAAAAGAGTTTGGCATTGTGCCATCCGCCAAGTCGGAGATCGTGAGGAATAACGATGGCGAAAGCGTCAAAAACGCACTCAGGAGCTAAAAAGCGCCTGATCAAGCTCGCTTCTGGAAAAGTGAAGCGAAAGAAGAGTGGTCTGCGCCACTTGCTCAGTCCCCATAAATCGAAAGTGAAGCGTCAGCTCGGTGAGACCGGCTATGTTCACTCGGCAAACATGAACCAGACTAAACGTCTGTTGAACTTCTAAGGAGAGTCGTATGGCACGCGTCAAAAGAGGTGTTGCGGCTCGTAAACGTCGCAAAAAGTTTTTCCAGCGGGCAGAAGGCTTCTATTCTTCTGGTAGCCGCGCCTACATCCACGTTCGTGAAAAGACAGATCGCGCTTTGGCGTACTCTTATCGCGACCGCAAGGTTCGTAAACGTGATTTCCGTGCGCTGTGGATTCAGCGTATCAACGCGGCTGCGCGTTTGAACGGAACAACGTATTCGAAGCTGATCAATGCTCTGAACACTTCGGGCTTGGCTCTTGACCGCAAGGTCTTGGCTGACCTCGCCGTTCATGATGCAGCAGGCTTCGCCGCTCTTTGCTCGAAGGTTGTCGTTCGCGCTTAAGCGAGAATCTCTTCCAGAGCAGAAGCTCGATATTGAAACGGAGGCCGCAAGGTCTCCGTTTTCTTTTTTGCGCATGAGTGAGGTCTGGCGATTACGAGAAAGACACAAAGGGATTCAGCGTGTTAAAGCTCATAGCCACGATGGATCGAACAAGAGAGAGCACGAGTCAGTTTGAATCGCGCAAGAGCGATCATCTTGAGGTGGCGATGGATCCTCGAGTGCAGGCCGTTGAAGGGCTCGGTACCGAGTTTGACCTCGTGCAGTTCATCCACGAGGCGCTTCCTGATCTCGACTTTGCTGACATTTCGATAGAGGTGGATTCGTCTCAGGCCACGCGCACAGCGTCGCTTTCGGCTTCGCCCTTTTTTGTGAGTTCGATGACGGCTGGACACGAGGCTGGCGCCGTTTTGAATCGTCGATTGGCAGCAGCGTGTGCCGCTCGTGGTTGGTTGATGGGTGTCGGTTCACAGCGCCGCGAACTCTTTGACTCTGCCAGTGCGGCGGAGTGGAGGGAGATTCGGAAGAAAACTCCGGACGTTTCGTTGATCGGCAATATTGGTCTAAGCCAGTTGGTTGATTCAGGAGTTGAGAAAGTTCTCGGTCTTGGCGAAGCGCTTGAAGCCGTGGCGATGATTGTCCATTTGAATCCGCTGCAAGAGTGTTTGCAGCTTGAGGGGACGCCGCAATTTAGAGGTGGTCTTCACGCCATTGCCGCTCTTGCCGAACGCGCCAGGATGCCGATTATCGTGAAAGAGACCGGCTGTGGAGTTTCAGGAACGACGGCCCGTCGCTTAATTGGAGCCGGTGTTGCTGTCATCGATGTTGCGGGACGTGGTGGCACGCACTGGGGACGGATCGAGGGCCTGCGAGCTGCGAAAGCAAATGTGTCGTCTCTGTCTTCGAAAGCGGCCGAGAGTTTCCAGAACTGGGGACTGTCGACCGTGGATTCGCTGAGACAAGTGGTTCACGCTGGTCGCGATGCCGGGGTTGAGATCTGGGCGTCGGGTGGAATTCGCTCGGGTCTTGATGCCGCGAAAGCGATTCGCCTTGGGGCCGCTCGTGTTGGGATTGCGCAGCCGTTTCTGGCGGCGGCGCTCAATGGCGAAGATGAATTGAATCGTGTGATGGATCGCTTTGAGTTTGAATTGAAAGTCGCCATGTTCTGTGTTGGCGCAAACGATCTTGGAGAGCTGCGCCGAGCGCCGCTGGCCGAGGTTGAGCGAGGGAGTGAGAATTTATGAAGCAGACTCCAAATTGGACAGGTTTTTCGAAGTTGTCGCGAGAAGATCGATTTGACTACCTTGAAGCGCTTGGGGCGTTGACCGCGGAAGAGGCGCGTTACCTTAAGACCGGCGGTCTTAAAGATATGGGGCTTGCGGAGAAGTTTGTTGAGAATGTCATCGGGTATTTTCAGATTCCGCTTGGAGTTGCGACAAACTTTGTTGTCGATGGCCGAGACCTCGCAATTCCGATGGCTGTCGAAGAGACATCAATTATTGCGGCGGCCAGCAAGACCGCGAAATGGGTTCGTGAAAATGGAACCATTCGCACAGAGTCGATCGGTAAGCAAATTATCGGTCAAATTCAACTTGCCGAGGTCGCTGACTTTGCTCGATTTGAAAAGACAGTTTTGTCTGCAAAGGCTGAGCTGTTGAATTCAGTGAATCGCGATGTGGCTCATGGGCTTGTTGCACGGGGCGGTGGTGTTGAAGATCTGCGGGTTCGCCAGATTGAGCGGCCGGACGGGAAAACCATGGCAGTGGTCCACGTTTATGCGGATCCTTGCGATGCAATGGGAGCGAACATCATCAATCAGGTCTGTGAGTATTTGAAGGGACCGATTGAGCAGTTCACTGGTGAAACGGTGACGATGTGCATTCTCTCCAACCTCGTCGATTCAAAACTCACGCGGGCGATCGTTGAGCTTCATGGGATCGATGCTGATTTGGGGTTGAAGATTCAAGAGGCAAGTTTGTTTGCGGAGCTCGATCAGTATCGGGCGGCAACAAACAATAAAGGCGTGCTGAATGGAATTGATCCGATTCTCATTGCCACAGGCAATGATTGGCGGGCCGTTGAGGCCGGAGTTCATGCATATGCCGCGCGTACGGGGCAGTATCGATCGATTACACGTTGGACGTTTGCTGACGGTGTTTTGACTGGTCTCTTTGAGGCGCCGATTGTTGTTGGAACCGTGGGTGGGGTCACGAAACTGCATCCCACAGCTCAGCTCTGTTTGAATATGCTTGGGATCGAGTCGGCGTCGGAACTTTCGAGAATTTGTGCGGCTGTTGGTTTGGTGCAAAACCTCGGTGCACTGAAGGCGCTCACGACAGTTGGCATTATTGAAGGCCACATGAAACTTCATATTCGCAACCTCACCATTGGTGCGGGGGCG
>JAEUWE010000118.1 GCA_016791465.1 Pseudobdellovibrionaceae bacterium | reverse complement strand
CGGCTTGTCGACTACGATATCGACGGCATTCCGATGCGCAAGACGAGCCTCGTTCGCGACGACACCGAAAACGGCGCCTGCGAAACGCTTTTCGTCGAATCAGTTTCTGTTATCGCTTCTCACGGTAAATGGTGGAAGCGCGTCCGCCTTTTCGGACGTGGACTACTCTTGCTGTCGCTGACCGCCATTGTCGTCATTATGGGTCTGACCATCCTGCGACCGACGAGCGGACGCCATGAGTAGAATTTATGACGCACCGTTTTCTGGACGACCAAGGTGAAAATGCTATTCAACGGGTTTTGAAAGCAGTGTGACCAGAATTTCGCGTTTGAGTTCGGCGGGAATTTTTTTGTAGATGTTGTTCAAATGCGTGCGCAGCGTGCTCTTTGAAATACAGAGAGCATCAGCCACTTCCTGATTTGTCATTCCTGTCAGAACTTTCTCAATAACGGTCACTTCCGTCGGAGAAAGACGAAACGTTTCAAGATAGGCAACCTGGCGCTTTACAAGCGCCTGTTTTTCAAAGAGCAGCGTCGTGATCTCGGCGCCGTCGTTGATGACAACGGCATCCGCCCGACCTTGCGGAACTTCGATATTACGAAAAAGCCTTAGCCCCTGATCGAACGAGCGATCGCCGACACCCGATTTGTAGTGGATCATGCAGCCCTGTTCGCAAAGTTCGCCGTCTTTCTTTTCGCCGCAAAGAGCGATGCACGCTTGGTTCTGAAAGTGCACACGGCGATCAAGCGACTTAATGCAAACACCAAGTCGATTTCCAGAAGCAAGGTGCAACAACTTTTCGTCATCCATTCGTCTATATTAACCGTTCTTAAATATGAATCCAACAGTATCGCGAGCAACGGCACTAAGTCGCGTTTGCATACGCAAACGACAACTCCGAAGAGATAAATAAAATCCACCCTGGGTGCCGATTCACAAGCCGCTTTCGCCGTGCTCAATCAATGAAACCAAATGGAGGGTTTATGAAAAACGTTTTGCTTATTGGATTCCTGCTGACGATATTTTCAGCCGCTACAACTCATGCAGAAACAAACAGTGGCACAGATACAAGTGGTTCCGTCCAACAGACCAAACTGATAGGTCGACAAATAAGCGTCTCAGGCTTGATTCACATTTCGTTCACGGACGAAAATGTCATCATCGAAAGCCGCGGCGTTATGATGCGACTTCTGCGGAAGCAAGTGCAAACACAGACGCCGGCCAAGCTCGATATCCCTGGAAGTTTCGTTGAGCTTACGGCTCCTCTTGAGGCCATTACTCAAATTTGGATTCCAGAAGAGAGACCGCCACTCGCCCCCAAGACAACTCTCAGCTAGGGGCCTTTTTTTCCGGGAGCGAGAGGAACTCCGGGTCCAGACGGAATCCGATCGAACTCCGCCAACGGATCCGGCGACGGAGTCGAGGCCGGAAGCGCTCGGGCTTCCGGCTCTGTACCACCAGAAACGGAAAGTGGAGCGACGTGCACAGGCTTTCCCGCTCGCTCCAGGCTGCGCGCCTTTTCTTCGGCGCGTTTCTTTAAGTCCAAAGTGCGTTTCCGCTCGGTGTACCGCTGCTGGTAAGCACGAAGGTCCTGGTTGAAGGCGTTCTGCTTTTCGCGAATATAGTCTTCTGTGTTCTTTCGAGTCTCCTGCATCGACGACTCAAAATCCTTGCGCAGATCCCGCTCGTTAGAGAAAAAGTCGCGGCGACTCGTATCCTGATCGTCAAAGAAGCGCTTGCGCTCCTCTGGCGAACGCCGACGACCGGAGGTGAACTCATCGCGATCCGTTTTAAGTTTCTTCAAGAACTCTTCGCGTCTCTTTCGCTCGGTCGCAGTAAAGTCATCGCGCTTTTTCCGCAATTCGCGGTCGGACCGCTCGCGTTTTTTCCGAAGCGCTGAGCTAAAGCGATCGCGCAGACGGCTTGGATCCTCATCGCTTTCACGGACAACAAAAGAAAGAAGGCCTGCAATCTCGTCATTTTCACGGCGAATTTCTTCTGGAATATCTTTGCGCGCCTCATCCATTGCCGAGCGATCGGCTTTGAGACTCACTTCGTTCGCCACGTCTTTGAGATCTGGAGCCGCGGCAGCCGCAGCATCCCCCTCGTGAACTGACTTCACCGCACATGACGACACCGTCATCGCACTGGCCACGACAACTGCTGAAAACCAAAGAGCCACCTGCAGCTTCATTCAAAGATCTCCCAAATTTGCAGCTAGCGTCGCGATTTTGCCTGACGCAGCTCACGCTCGACATCGCGAGTTTTCATCGACTCACGTTTGTCGGCCGCTTTCTTGCCTTTGACGAGAGCGATTTCAACTTTTGCCCATCGTCCCTTGAAGTATACCTTGAGCGGAACGCAGGTTAAACCCTTCTCCGCCATCGCTCGATCAATTCGGTCCAACTCGACCGAAGACAAGAGAAGTCGGCGCAGGCGTTCTGGCTCATGGTTGAGGTAACTCGAGGCCATGTAGGGAGCAATGTGCGCTCCCTGTAAAAAAGCTTCGCCGTTCTTCAAGATGACATAGGAATCTTTCAATTGGGCACCATGCGTGCGCAGCGACTTCACTTCACTTCCACGCAACTCAAGGCCAGCCTCGAGCGTATCGACGATGGTATAGTCAAAACGCGCCTTGCGGTTTTCTGCGATCAGCTTGTTTTCGGTTTTCTTCTTTTCGCTCACTTGCCACCCGCCAGTCGAACACTTCGGAAATACGCCAGAAGCTGTTCCGGCGATAGCTCTTCGACCCGAGCCTGAATAGAATGTCCATGTTCGACAAGCAAGCTCTCAAGCCGTTCGCGATTGCCGACCAGTGGCTCAAGATTCTTCACCATCAATTTTCGGCGATGAGAGTAAGCCGCCTTCGCAAATTTCAAAAACGCCGCGAACTCCGCTTCGTCTGGCGCATCCGCGCGTCGCTCAAAACCCAAAACTCGACTCGCCACGCGTGGCGGTGGATAAAAGTCGCCAGGGCCAGCTTCCGATACCACGTTCACCGTCCAACCGATTTGCGCTATGACCGATAGCAGTCCGTAGTCCTCACTTCGAGCCTGCGCGGTGATGCGTCTGTCGACATCTTTTTGAAACATCAAAACCATACAGTACACTCCAAACGGACAAACAGAAATATAAATCACCATAAACGACGAAATCTGATAGTCCAAATATGAAACGAGGCGAGCCCCCGGCTTTAACGCGAGCTCCGCCCAATCGATCTGCAGTGCGTCCCCTTCGATCACTTCCACTCCGCGTGCACGCCAGTCGTCGGCAAAGGCGCGGTCCAGCTCAATCACTCGCAGGCGCGATCCCGCAAGTCTCGCCGAAATCTCAATCAGGCCTTCGGTCAGCGCACCAAGGCCTGGGCCGATTTCAAGCAGTTCTGAAAACCCAGGCTTCGCTGCCCGCTCCAAAATCCGCTCAATCACGCCATCAGCGATTAAAAAATTCTGCCCAAGCGACCGTTTCGGTCCGGTTTGAAGCTCTTTTAATTTTTCAAGAAGCCGTTCTCTGCGAGTCATTGGGGCTCCCGATCGAGTGGTGCGCGCGGTTCGGGCTTTAGCGTCTGATCTGATCGTTCACCGCGACCAAGGCGTGTGATTCCTGCAAAACCAATCATCGCCGCATTATCGGTACAAAAACGAAGCGGCGGAATAGCGGCGATCATACCGTTCTGCATGGCCCACGCCGAAACTCTCTCCCGGAGTCGTGAGTTGGCGGCGACTCCACCGGTGAGCACCACCGAACGCACACCCTCGCGAACCGCCGCGCGAGTCAGGCGCTGCACAAGCACATCGGTCACCGCCTCTTGAAAACTCGCACAAAAATCCGCCAGCAGCCCTGGCCGTGGATTCTTTGAACCCTCAGCCAAGAACTGGGCCGCCTCCGCCATCATCTGCTCGCGATCTGTCGGAAACAGCTCATCGATCGCCCGACCCGCTGCTGCTTTAAGGCCTGAAAAACTCATATCATCGCGCTCGTCGCGAATCATCGCCCGCGGAAATTCGAACCGTTTTGGATTTCCAACGCGAGCGAGGCGGTCCACGCGAACTCCACCAGGAAAACCGAGTCCTGCGCGTTTTCCAAATTTGTCAAATGCCTCGCCGGCCGCATCGTCGAGCGTTCGGCCCAAAACCGAGTATCGACCAAACGCTTCGACTCGATAAAGAGTCGTGTGACCACCGCTCACCGCGAGCGCGACATAGGGAAATCCAAACCCTGCGGGCGGCTGATATTCGGCATCTCGAAGAAAAGGTGCCATGAGATGGCCTTCGAGGTGATTGACGCCGATAAATGGTTTTCCAAGTGAAAGACTCAAAGTCTTCACCGTCACCAGTCCAGTGAGCAACGCTCCGATCAAGCCCGGCCGCGCTGTCACCGCCAAACCATCAACAGACGAGGCATCAACGCCCGCCCTTTGCAGGGCTTCTTCAATCAGAGGAATGAGATGATGTGTATGGTTTCGCGAGGCGATCTCAGGAACAATTCCGCCAAAACGCGCATGGTGAAGATCCTGACTGGCTTGAACACAAGAGTGTACCGTTCCATCCGCTCCAACAACTGCCGCCGATGTATCGTCACAACTCGTTTCAACCGCCAGAACCGTTTTAAACTTCACCTATTTCTTTTTCCCTAGTGCCTTGAGCCGTGCGCGGGCGCGATCGGCCTCTTTTGACTTCGGTGCCTTCGCAATCACTTCCTCATAGAACGGCTTGGCGTCTTCCGCCATACCAAGCTCCTGAAAACAAACGCCAATCTTGTAAGTCGACGCAAGAAACGACTTTCCCTTCGGATAGGTCTTTCGATACTCCTCGTACGAAAAGATCGCATCCCGATAAGACTTCGCCTCAAACTTCGCTTCACCAATTTCAAAGGGATTCTTCTCTCCCTTTGCTCCGCCACCCGGGGTCGCCGCCTGCGCACTTGCGCTAGAGGAACCGCTCGCCGCAATCGCTTGGAGCGCGGCTTGTGCACTTGCCAGCGACGCTCGGCTCTCTGCGAGCTCGGCCTTCATCTTTTCAAGCTCCTCGCGAAAGGCGACAAACTTTTGATCCTGTTCTTTGATTTTCGCTTCCAGGGCAAAGTCATTCTTCTCAGCGCGATCTTTGATCTGCGTGATGCGTGCATCGGTCGCTTCAAAACGCCCGTTGTGCTTTCGCATATCCTCTTCAAGGTCGGTAAAGCGTTGGTTCACGTCAGCCGTTGTCTGCTGCAGCGTCGCCACTTGCTTGCGAATCACCTGCTTCTCTTCCTGCTCCTTAACGCCGGTTCGTGTCTGTAAACAGCCGGGCAAAACCACGAAAGTGAGAAGACTGGCAGTCAGAACTTTGAGCTTCATATGGATGACTCCTAAAAATAAGATCGAAAATCTGGCTTAAGGAGCCAGATCACCAGCTTCAAAACGAGAAACACGGGCCGCATTTTCGGCCTGTTCAGAAAGAGCTCGTGCCTGGTTGAAACGAACCAGCGCATCTTCAAAATGTCGGTCGCTATAAAGAACTTCGCCTTCGCGATAAGCCTGTTCCGCCTTGTACCAAAGCGCAGGAGCATAGCGTGGAGCTTCGGATTCTTTTGCGGCATCCAGCGCCGCGCGCGCGACAGCGTACTCGTCTATCGGCAAAACCGAAACGCAGCCAGCAGTGGTCATTAAAACCACTGCTGTACCAATGGAGGCCCAAAGGCCCCTCACGCAATTACTGGAGCGGAACAAAGTTCGCACGGCGATTTTTTCCCCATGCTGCCTCGGTATCACCTTGTGCTAACGGCTTCTCTTCGCCGTAGCTGATGATCGCAAGACGCTTGCTCTCGACACCGAGGCTCTCCATGTACTGGCGAACCGATTTAGCACGACGCTCTCCAAGAGAGAGATTGTACTCAGTCGATCCACGTGAATCCGTGTGGCCTTCGATTTGAATCGTCGCCTTCGGGTTGTTGCGGATCCAATCGGCGTTGTTCTTCAAGGTCTGTTTTGCCGTATCGCTCAAGCGCGACGAATCGTACTCAAAGAAAACGGTGTTCAAACCATTGATGTTGCCAGAATCCGAACCTTGCGGATCAAAGGCGATATCTTTTTCTGCAAGCTGGGGCGAAGCCGACGACTCGATGCCAGCGCCTTCGGCGCCGCCCTCTCCGTCTGGTTTCTTTGGCTTCGTACAAGACGCCAACGCGAAGGCCAGGGCCAGACACGAGAAAGTTACTGTCATCGATTTCCATGAACCATTTTGTCCGTGCATGGTTTTGCGCATGGTGTTGATCTCCTCTATTCGGCGTTGGTACCGATGCATTGAATATTGGAAGATTCTTGAGAACACTCGTGTTTTTGTCAAAGGGCCAATTTGAGGAGCTTCTTCGCCGTGACACCTATCAACAAAGTCCTACTTGTTTTGCTCTCGCTGTTTCTCACTCTTGATTGTCACTTCATTAGGCAAAGTGGTGCCCGATCCCTCGCTTTCCGCCTCCTGACGGCCGAAGCCTCTCTCGGCCCCAGCGCCGATCCGGCGATCGAGTGGAAAAAAATCGAAACTCCGCACTTCGAAATCGTGTTTGACTCAAGGCATTACTTTCTCGCTAGAGAGTTTGCTCAGAGCGCTGAACGCGCGTGGCAGACACTTGTGCCGGTTTTGCGAACCTGGCCCGATAAAACCGTGATCGTCATCGACGACTCAGGAGACATGGCCAACGGCCTCGCCTCCGGATTTCCGTATCCACAAATTCGTCTTTTCCCCGCCGCTCCCAACCCCGGCGAAACGATCGCCGAAACTGGTCCGTGGACGCTTGAGCTCATCACGCACGAATACACACACGTCTTAAACTTCCAACCCGCACACGGCGCGATGCACTGGATGCGCAATATTTTTGGATCGATTGTCCGACCCAATTTGCTTCTACCGCGATGGTATTCAGAGGGACTTGCGGTTGAAATGGAGACACGGTTTTCTCCATCAGGAGGCCGACTGCGCTCCGCCGACTTCACCGCGATTCCGCGCGCGATGGTCCTCGACGACGTGCTCCGCAAAGAGGACATCTCGCGAATCAACGAAGTCAGCATTCCCGATTGGCCGGGCGGCGCACGCCCCTATCTTTTTGGCGGACTGATCTGGCATCGCCTTGCTCGCGGTAGCCTCAACATGGTCGGCGATCTCAACGACCACTTTGCCCGCCGCGTCCCCTTCTTTATCGAAACACCGGTCGAAGAGCGCTTTGAGAAAAACTGGTCCGCGATTCTGGCTGACACCTATTCAGAAGTCGAAGCGCGGGCTGTGAATCAGATCGAACGCATCTGCGAGCCTGGTTGTGAAGAGGGGGTAAGCGTTGGAGACAACAGCTTCTTCTCTCGCTCACCCGTCATTGACTCAAAGGGCGACCGTCTCGCCTGGCTTTCGCGCGAGCACAATCACGACTCAGTCGTCCTGGTTGCTCCTCGAAAACCCGATGGCAGCTTCGACATCGCCGGCGCCTCTCGCCTCACCGAGCCGACCGCTGCCAATCGTGTCGCGTGGCTGCCAGAGCCCCACGGCGCCGTCATCTTTGACGGCCTTGACAGTGTTGGTCGCTACGAAGAGCGCTCTGAACTTTGGCTCTACGACATCGCAGCAAAGAAAAAACACCGACTCTCGACAGGCCTTCGCGGACGCGAAGCCGATGTCAGTCGCTTCGGCAGCGCCGCTCAACCAGTCCGTGTCGCGTTTACTCAGCTCACGCCTGGGCGAACGCAAATTGCGACGGCCACCATCGCCCCGAACGAGAAAGGCGCTTGGAAAATTTCAAATATCGAAGTCGCGTACACACCTGAAGGAGAAAACCGCGTTTCTTGGCCAACCTTCACGGATGAAGATGAACTTGTTTTTGTTGAACGCTCGGCCGATGGAAAAGAAGGCTTACGAGCGCTCGACCTTAAAACCAAACGAACTCGTCGTCTCGATCTTGGCGGCAATGCCACTTTCCCGCGCTGGATCGAAACAAAACCCCAAGGCCTGCTCTTCACGAGCCATCGCTCCGGCGTCACCAACCTCTACTTCGCAAAAGCCACGCGCGAAGGCCTCGGTGGCGGCTTTGCAAAACCGGTCGCTCTCACCAATACCGCAACGCGCGCCTGGTCTGGTGAACTCGATCCCAAAACTCGAGCTCTCATCTACTCAAGACTTGATGGCTCAGGCTCACGCCTCCGCGTGATCGCAAAGCCAGAAGAGCGCACAGCGCTGCCCGTGATTGAACCGCTCATCGAGCGAAGCGAAGCACCGTTTACTCCACTGGCCTCAATGCTTTCCGAATCTGAACTTGAGGCCAAAGACTTTAGCTCTTGGAACTATCTGATCCCTCGATATTGGATGCCATTTTTAAGCTACGTTCCGGGCGGTGTTTTCTTCTCCGCAAATACGTCGAGCGGCGATCCTCTCGGACGCCATGCGCTGGCCGCTGGGTTTTCTTCCGACTCACGAATCGGAAAACCGAATATGTTCCTCGCCTACTCCAACAACACCACCCCCGTGAAACTCACCGCACTCGGTGACGACACCTGGCAACGGCTTTCAACCGGTCTTGATCGGCGCACCACGACGGGCGACCTCTCGGGAGTCTTCTATTTGCCGGGGCTCTCCAATAGCTGGTTTGGCGAAGCGGGCTTCAACTACCAACGCTCCGAACTAAAGACGACAACGTCAACAGACGAGCGCCAGCGCGGCGGCCCTCGTCTCGGTCTTTTGTGGAGCGACCTCAGCCAGAAAGGGCGCGAGATTTCTCCGGAGGAAGGCGGTCTCGCAAAACTTTCTCACGCGTGGTATCGCCCTGAGTTTGGAAATCAAGTCTACGACAAAACCGATATCTCGCTGACCGGCTACTTCTCACGCGTCTCACACTCTGGGCTTCGCTTTCTTCCCGAGCGGCACGTGCTGGTGCTCTCGGCTGCGGCCAGCTGGGCGCCAAGCCTCGATCGACTTTTCCTAGGACCGTCGAGTATCAGCCTCAATGTTGAGAACATCGCACTCGGCGCATCATCGACGAGCTTCGTCATGCGTGGCTACCCTTCAGGCGCATTCATCGGTCGCAAACTGA
>JAEUWE010000098.1 GCA_016791465.1 Pseudobdellovibrionaceae bacterium | reverse complement strand
GTCGCCTGCCCCCGTTCGCCGATTCGCAAATAGATCTTCCTGGTTAAATTCATCAACCGACTCTCAATATTAGGCCCTTCTCAAGTGTCTCGGGACCAGGCACACTATTCCTCATGATACGTTTCGGAGTCCCGTCTCAGATGATGAGACATTTTTATGTAGGGCTGGCTCCAATTGGCGCAAGCCTCATTGTACTCCTTCTTTCTCCGGCTGTGTTGTCTCAATCTGGGACGCCGACCACCTCCAGCGCACTGACCGCCGATATCAACTACCGAAAACGCGAACTTGAGATCAATCCAAACAGCGCAGAAGCACGCGCCCAGCTTGCCATCGCCTATGAGCGCAGTGGTGATTATGTACAAATGGTGGAGACGCTCTCGAGCCACAAGGACAAAATCGGCCGAACGGGTTTGGTTCTGCTCTCGCGTGGATACCGTAAGCTCACTCGGTTCAATGACGAAGTCGCAGCGCTTGAACTTGCGATCGCCCGCTATCCCAAGGATCCGCAGTTGCAAACCTGGCTCGCCAGCGCCCAGTCACGGGCGGGCCGGCGAGAGAAGGCAATCGAAGGATACTACAAAGTGAAAGAGGCCTTTCCAAAATACATACCTGGTTACGAAGGCCTTCTTGAGGAACTCGTCAAAGCCGACTCGCGCGCCGAAGCACGCGATCTCATCAGCGACATGATCAAACGGTTTGGCGAGCGAGGCCCGTGGCTCAGCCAGCTCTGCGCCCTGTTCACCGTCGATGCCTTTTATGAGCGCTCAATTGAAACCTGCAATAAAGCGATAAAAAAAGACCGCAGCAATCCGACGAATCCCGTTCATTTAGCGACGACTTTTCGCGAAACCGGAGAACCCGACAAGGCCAAAAAAGTTTTGATCTCTGCTGCTATGAAGATCAAGCGCTCTGAGCCAATCCAAACAGCACTCGGTGAATATTTCGTCGAAAAGAAAAACTTTGTCGATGCCTTCCGGTGGTATACGGCAGCAGTCAAGGCTGATCCCAAAAGCTATCGCGCCCAGCTCGGATTTGCACAATCAGCCTTCGAACTTCAGAAGATGGAAGAAAGCATTCGCGGATTCACCGCGATCTGCAAAATGGATCGGGCGAAAGCCGTTCGCGAATTCCAAACCGCGCTTGGAAAACTTCGGCAACGAAGCGATTTTCGCTGGCAAGGTCGCTTTGAAGACGCGATCTCTTCAAACTGCCAACCGAACTTATAACCAATAGCGACGATAGTCTCCTGACAGCTGAATGCGGCCAAAAGTCTTGAGTCGCTTTTGGTTCGAAGCCTCAAGTTGAGTGAAGACCTCCTCGGTCCCCCGCAAAAACACGAGACCGCCAGCCGCTCCCGATCGACGCAACTGAAGGTCAAGGATGTCGCAACCGCTGGCAAGCGCATGGTCACAAAATACCAAAAGCTCGTCAGCACGCACCATATCCGCCACGCTGATTTTGTCCGAGTCTGCGACCGCCGAAGCTTGCAGCGAGTACAGTGCGTCGACCAAACTTCGAGAACGAAGCGAGCTTTGCCAATTGGGGAGCGGTACCGAACGGCCTCGTTCAAGAAGCAAAAGCGCCAACGCGCCACTTGCAAGAGGGAGAATTTCGATCACTCGATGCTCAATCTTTTCAGCGCTGAGCTCTGCACAAAGACTCGACACCTCAAGGTGCGCTAAAGCGGTTGAATTGAATTCTCTCCAGATCAGGATTCCATCAAATAAATCGCGCATGCCTCTGTTTCAGATTGAGACAGTTCAAAGTCAACCTCTTGAACTGCCCGCCAAAGGTCGAGACACTGAATACACCTCACGCCGTCCGTTCCAATGACGAGGTTTAGTCCGAGATTCCACTCACTCGCACTAGGTCTAGGATGAGCGACGTCGAATCTCATGGTCTCAACTCGTCTCTAATCAAGACCGATAAAAGATTTAAGAAAAAGGAGGGGGACTATGTCTCTCAAAGCTCGTCTTCAGGCATTGTGGAAAGATGAATCAGCTCAGGGTGCAACAGAGTACATTTTGATCCTGGTTGCGGTTGTTTCGGTGGCCTTTATTTTCCGAAGCAAGATCAAAGAGTTCGTTGAAGGACGACTCGGCAACCTCGGCTCGGGACTCGGCAACTTTAACGTTGAGCAACAGTAAGCCCACGCCATGACGCTCGAAGTGACGCTGCTTCTCGGGATGTTTGTATTCATCTTGGGAGGCGCATTCTTCGGAGAAAATGGACCGCTCGAAGTCTTTAAAGACTCCGGGCCGCGTCTTGGTGCGCGAATTGAGAAACACGTTACAACCGGCCGCGGTTTTAAAACGAGAGGCGCGCAGAATCAGTGGCAAGCCCCTCAAGGACCGCCGCCAGACGGAAGTTTGCGATGAACAGCTCGTTTGAACTATCAACTGCAATGGGAACTCTCCCCACGATAGCCGCAACTGGCATCATGGTGTGGGCCGTTGTTGAAGATATGCGAACGAGAAGGTTCTCGAACCGAACCTTTCTCATTTCTCTTGCTTTGGCCATCGTGATTGTTCTGCTCAGCGGCGGCTGGCACGCCATGGTACCGGGCTCTCTTGGTCTTGCGGCGGGCTTTGTCATCTTGCTTCCTCTTGTCCTGACCGGCGTGGTCGGTGCAGGCGATATGAAGCTGATGGCCGCGTTCGGTGTTTTGGCTGGCTGGCACGCTGTGCTGTGGACGGTGGTGTATGGAGTTGTTTGGGCCGCTATTTTCGGCGTCATCCAAATTCTCGTTCGTCGCCAGGGGCATCAGCTGATCTCCAACCTGACAACGATTGCAGTTCTCAAAACACGACAGGGGCTAGAGCTTCATCGAATCCCGTTCACTGTACCCCTGCTACTCGGCTGGCTGAATCATCTCGTTTTGACGGGAGGATTGCGATGAGACTCAAGTCAAATGCAGGGCAAGCCACCATGGAGGCCGTTCTCATCATGATCATTATCGCGATGATTGCGACGAAAGTCTCTTCTGTTTTCAAAGATCGCGGTCTACTTGCTGGCGTCGTCGAAGGCCCATGGTCTCCGATTCGAGGCATGATCGAAGACGGCGTCTGGAAGAAACACACAATTTCAAAACCAATGCATCCAAACCACAAACGCCGACACCAGTCGGTACAAGGTGACACGACCTAATGACGCACTCTGGGGGGAACAAACTGAAATCAGCGACCAGTGCGATGAGCATCGTGAGCAACTCACGCGGCATTCTCACGCTTGATTTCATTTTTGCACTCATGCTCGGAATGGGTTTTACGATCGTGTTCTTCGCGATCACGCTGACACTCTCGTACGTCGAAGTCGCCCAGTATCTTTCGTTTTCCGTTGCCCGCACGGCGTACGCCGCTCATGAAACACGAAGCCTTCAAATCTCTCTCGGCAACGAAAAGTACAATCAGCTTCGAAATCGTCCAATCTTCAAAGCGATCTTCAACAAGGGTTGGTTTACAATTCCGCAGCAGCCCGCTTTTGGAAATCCGCTGACTGGATTTAATGCTGAATATCAAACCGATCCGAATGAGGACTCTGAGAACTTTATCGGTGCCCGCCTAACGGTCCGCGCGCGAATCTTGGAATTCAACTCACCTTTTCTGGGTTCGACAACAACCCAACCCGAGACTGGTACGGCAAATGTCCAGACATTCTTGGGTCGTGAAGTGAGCACACAGGAATGCCGTGAAAACTTCAATCGGCAACGCTGGACATACATCATTACTTTACGTGTCGGCAATGGCGGAGCAACGCCTTACCAGGCCGTCGGAAATCAGCCTGGAGCTCCCGCACAAGCGGTCGCTCTGATTACAGATAATGGGTGCTAGAGGAATGAAGACGGTAACGCGGGTTTTAAGAAATGAGAAGGGCCTGGCTACAGTGGAGACAATTCCGCTACTGCTCGTCTTTGTTATTTTGCTCGCCTATTCATTCGGTAGCTTTGGAATCATTCACACGGGAATTCTAAACTCCATCGCGTCACGCACTTATGCGTTTGAGACCATTCGCAATCGCACCAACACAACCTACTTTCGCGACAATCTTGTCGGCGCAATCCCACCCGATGGCGCTCGCGAACACTATAAAGTCATCGGCAATCGCATCCATGGTGTCAAACAAGAGGGCGACAACTCACTTTCAAGCTTCCGCGCAACGGAGCGACCACTGCGAATCGGCTTTGGCGGCATTCCGGCCGATCAATCGCGCCAGACGGCAAGCATTCACAACCAAACTGTCTTCACCGGAATTCAAGAAAAAGTTCAAACACAGATTGGCGTCAGTCCCGTGTGGATCATGACCCAATATGGCCTTTGCATTGATGCAAAGTGCGGAGACTGAGGGGCAACCATGGGTGGCAACGAGACGAGAACACTGTGGATATCAGTTGGCGTCGCATTCTTCGCGATCTTTATGCTTTACAGCTGGTCTGAAACGCAAAAATCAGAGGTTGCAAAAAAATATGGAGCGACAAAACGCGTTGTCGTTGCTGCGTCTGATATCGCAGAAATGGAAACGATCGATGAGTCCAAGCTTGAGGTCATCGACCAGCCTCAGGACTTCATCCAACCAGAGGCGGTCTCGGACCCCGAAGCCGCTGTCGGCCAAGTCGCAGCGGTTCCAATAAAGAAAGGCGAGCAGCTCCTACAGACCAAGCTGCTCTTGCCTGGTCCCGATACCGGACTTTCAATGGAAGTCTCTCCTGGAAAACGAGCAATCACGATGCCCATCGATGACATGCGTGGCGTCTCGCGCCTTTTGCGCCCAGGCGATCGAATCGATATCGTCGCCGCACTTGATTACGGCCGTGGCGGCGATCAACGGCGCGAAGTTCGAACAATTCTTCAAGACGTTGTCGTGTTGGCAACGGGTCTCAATGTCGTCAATAAAATTCCACGACGCTTTGAACTTGATTCGAATGGCCGAACCATCAACCGGATCAATCTTAGCGCGAACACCACATTCACGAGTATTACGATTGAAGCGAAGCCCGAAGAGGTTCAGCAGTTGGTCTATATCTTGGCGACTGCCCCGGGAAGCATGTTCACCGTGCTTCGACATCCCAACGATCGCCTTCAGGCGCCGACTCGATCGACCGTCATCGAAGACATTCTCCAAAAACCTGTCTTGATGCGCACTCCAGCGGCTAACGAGCCGACCGCTCAACCTCTTCCCGGAGCCGCTCCTCGTATCATGCCCCCGACAGGTCCACTTGCCGCTCCCATTCAGCCACCGAAGCCAGCCGTGCAACCGCGCGGCAGCTTCAGAGAGTTATAGAGGGGCGTGATGAGAATCATACGAACATCACTGATCAGCATACTGCTCGCGTCTCAGGCGCCTGCTCTGCTCTTCGCCCAGGCGGCGACCCCGCCGCCACTCGAAGTGCCGCAGTCTGCTGATGAACCCGAGAAACAAGCGCTCGAAGCGCCGGCTGCCGATCCTCGCCGACAGAAGACGATCCCGATCTACATTGGTATTGAAGTCCAAGAGAAGCTTCCGTTTCTACCGCCGGGCGCCGAATTCACCGGTGACTTTAAGAAAGTCGCGCGCGTCTCCGTGGACCGAAATACCGGAGTCATCCTGATCCAAGGCACACAACCTGGCCTTGGCAATCTGACAATTTACGACAAAAACAAAAATCGAATCTACGACTTCACCTTTGACGTCAAGAAAAGCGACCTCACGAAGGTCGCTCGCGAAATGCGAGCTCTTTTGCAAGACATCGAAGGCATCACGATTAAGATCATCAACAATCGCGTTGTCGTCGACGGTCAAGTTCTGCTTCCCCGTGACTTGAGTCGTATCCTTGCTGTTGTTGCACAGTACGGCGACCAGCAGGCCTCGAATCTGGTGACGCTCAGCCCGGTCGCGCAAAGAAAAATTGCGCAGCTGATAGCCAACCATATTGGAAATCCCGAAATCACTGTTACGCCCATCAATGATAAGTTCATTCTTGAGGGAACCGTTTCGGACGGAAAAGAGATGGAGCGCGCGATCCAGATTGCGCAGATGTATGTCCCTGACATGATCAAAGAAGCTGGCGAAAAAGAGGGAACCATCGTCAAAGTTAAGAAAGAGTTCGTGCTCAATCTTATCCGCGTTCGCGATGCCCCCCCAAGAGAGCCCTCGAAGATCATTCAGATTGTCGTGCACTTTGTCGAGCTTTCAAAGAGCTATACAAAAGGATTCCGATTTCAGTTTACACCTGAAATTAGCGACAACTCGAATCTCACCCTGAGCAGCGACTCGCGCGCACCCGGCGGAGTGATCTCGTCGATTACAGCCGTCGTTTCAAATCTTTTACCTAAACTCAACTGGGCAAAAGAACACGGTCACGCCCGCGTTCTGGAAAGCTCGACAATTCTTGTGACCGACGGCTCTGAAGGAACTATTTCGAATGAGACTGAAATTCCATTTACGGTCTTCTCCTCGGCGACAAACAATGCAACGTCGAGCAAATCAAAGATCGGCCTGCGCGCGAAGATTGGCGCAAAAATCAACAACCCCCGATCCGACGCCATCGAGATGGTCATGGACTTTGGTATGGCCCAACTCGTCGATATGAGCTCGGCAGGACCCATTGTGTCGGTCAGCGCCGTTAACACCAAGGTCACCGTTCGCAGTGGTCAGAGTGCTGCAATCGGCGGTTTGATCCTGAACTCATCCAATACCGCTTACAACAAGCTCCCACAGTCGGTTCAAAACCCGCTCATTTCGCTCTACGCATCGAAGCAGTTCATCAAGAAGCAATCCCAGTTCGTTGTCTTCGTCACGCCAGTGATCAAAGTCAGTGCTAGCCAGGGCGCCGAGAAGATTAAGTCGAAGTTTAAGCTTCGCGACTAACGTCAAGGCGCGTTTCTCATTTTGAGAAACGTGCCCTACCTGCGTTTAGAGCTAAGAATCGTCCCATTTTGTGCCGATAAGTGTATCAATGGCGGTACATCCCAATTCTTTTATTATCGGCGTAACGGGCGGCAAAGGCGGCATGGGGAAGAGCGTGTTCAGCGCAAATCTCGCACTTGCCTTCGCGACTGAAATGAAACAGCCAACTTTGCTGATCGATCTCGACTCACAGAGCTGCGGCGATCAGAACTTTCTTCTCGGCATGCGCGAAGTAAAAACCGTGCAAGATCTTAGCAACTTTAATGGCTCCATCACCCCTCAGTCAGTAACTGGCTTGGTTTCGATTCATCCGGGATCGAACGTCGGCTACATTGCCGCCGTTCGCGGTCGAG
>JAEUWE010000028.1 GCA_016791465.1 Pseudobdellovibrionaceae bacterium | reverse complement strand
TCTCCCAGTGCTGACGCCCCGTCGGCACCAAGAAAGCTGATGGCAAAAACAGTGCATCAACACCCGCTGCTGCATATTGCGAAAACAATTCAGAGAATCGCACATCGTAACAAATCGCGCAGCCGAATCTCCAACTTTTGTAGGTCCAAACAGCAGGCCCCTCACCCGGCTTCAGATGGTCTGACTCCCGCACGGGCCGATGACCCGCAACGTCGACATCAAAAAGATGAACCTTCGTATAAGGAACCGACCACGATTCCCCCGGAGTAAACACCACCGTCGCCGCATAGGGTTTACCGCCAACCTCTCGTCCAAGGGGAACGGACCCCAACACAACTGCGGCACCGTTCGCATCCACCCAGGCCTGAAGCTTGTCCCGAAACGGCGCACTGCTCGGACTCCCAAAGTCAGGAAATCCCTCGCCTTCAGCCAAGCGCATAAACCAAACGTTCTCAGGAAAAACGACAAGCTCTACGCCAGCTCCTTCAATCCGCTTGAGCGCTTCAGCAATAAGCGTCTCATTTTCGCGAATTTCGTTGCTCGACGTCAGCTGAATGACTGCGACTTTCAGTTTTTCCATCTCATTGTTCCCAGCAAATCTAGAGCGTGCGCGCCGGTTGTTCTTTTGCTTCCTTCGACTCCAAGACAGAAACCGAATTCATCTTCTTGCAGTTCCAGTGCGACTCTTCCAAGTTCTTGCGAATTCCTTCCAAGATCGAGTCACACTGTTTATTCGACCGGTTCAAACCAACCGTCTGCTCAACATCTGTCTTCGAATATGTTGCCTTGCACGTCTGATCATCAGCTTCGTACACGCGCAGCGTACGTACACTTTTTGATCCCGACGCCCGTGAGTCGCGACAGATTGTAATCTGCTTGAGCTTCTCGCCCGCATAGGCAGCATCGACCAACATCAAAACCATCACGACCACACTCAACATCATTCCGATTTGTTTCATCGTCCACTCCACCGTCTTCAATTCCTTCGCTATACAAACAAAAAAGGGAGCCAGCGGCTCCCTTTTTTGTTTACTTGCGAGCCAAAAAACTCGTTAAGCCGTTTTCGACTTCGCTGCTTTTTTAGAAGTTTTCTTTGCTTCTTTTTTTGCTGCATCGACAAGCTTCACATTCGAATAGTGAATGTAGCCTTCCGATTTCACAACGCCGTCTTTTTTCGAGTGCTTCGTTGTCATACGAACACCCTGTACGCGAACCATCATCGTCTCTTTTTTGAGATCGAGCACTGTTCCACGCTTACCTTTGTCAGAGCCGGCAATCACTTGCACGGTCGCGCCTTTAGTCACTTTCAGTTTCACTGCGCAGCTCCCTTCTCAGCTTTCGCTTTTGTCGAAGATCCGCGAGTCAATTTACGAGAGATACGACGTTTAACGTCGAGCGCTCGTACTGAAAGCTTTTCCTCTTTCTGGCGCAGAATGAAACGGTCGAGACCGCCAACATGCTCCATATCACGGATTGCACTCGCCGCTACGCGGAGAGTAACCAATTCACCAAGAGCCTGGCTAAAGAGCCGGCGCTTTTGCACGTTTGGTTGCGCAATCTTCTTTGTTTTAATGTTCGAGTGGCTAACCAGGTTCTTCACCACCGGGCGCTTGCCTGTCAGTTCGCAGATCGCCATGTCGCGTCCCTTTCCTATCGAGTCGTTCGGAGTCCGCTAGAAATATTGAAATTCCGTCTTGTTGGCAACCAATATCTGTTGTAGTCTGCCGCCTCTGTTTGAAGATTTCCTAGTTATGGAAGTCAGTAAGGATTGGCACATGAAGAAAATGGTCCGTTCAAAATACCGCCCTGAGTTCCCTGGCGACTACTTCTTTGACTATAAAGACGCCCTGACTCTTGGTCGCTTTATCTCCGAAGGTGGCAAAATCACTCCCGCTCGCATCAGCAAGCTCTCCTTGGGCCAACAGAAGTCGGTCGCTGCGGCTGTTAAAAAAGCCCGCAACCTCGGCCTCCTCCCCCAGGGCAATGAGTCTTACGACTTCTTTGAGCGCCCAGAGGCGATTTCGCCGAAGCCATTCCAAATCTAGTCATACCTAAGGTCTCCGACCTGTAGATGATTGAAAAAAAGGGGCTTTCGCCCCTTTTTTCGTTCTATTTCGCCCGCGTACGCGCCTGTAGCCTCTCAACGAGGACCATTCCCAAAGTCACAGCCATCCAGAACGAAAAGTACCGGGTTGAAACCGCGTGAAACTCTGGCCCGGCGAGCCCCCAAAATTCAATTTTTGAAAAAATCTCATTCCAATGAATGATGCGATACAGCAACATTGGTAGAGCGAACGCCATGAGATGCCCGACAGAAAGACCAATGACGACAACGCGAGACCGGCGAAACCCCATAAGCCCCGGCCAGCGATACCCCGCCAAAACACCATAAAGTCCGATAAGGACAAAAACCGATCCAGCCAGTACGCCAGCCACCCGCTGCTCAAGGCCCAATCTAAAAACAACGGCCGCCCAAACGCCGGCTGCGAGCTGAGCAAGAAAAAGTCTGAGCACAACGACCTCCTCAATCCAGGTTTTAGGACCTCTTCTATCAGACTTTGGACATTCTCAGCGCTGCAAATGCGCTAAGTCGTTGAAACAACTCACCGCTCCGCTCTCCACGTCCGCGCCTCGGACTTGCTCTCCTGCTCCCGCATCAAACCGGAGGCAAAAATGAAATCGACCCAGCAAACCACTCAGCATCATTCAGTCTTAAGAGATCTCGCACAGTTCGGCCTCGATCCACACGACTGGATCGAAAGGCCGTCGCGCCCACAGCGCAGATCAACAACCATTGAGTCCATCGAATTCGCCCATCGCGACGATCACGAAATCCGGCTCATTGGTGCTGTGACCAATCGAGACGCCGATCAACATCGGCACATTCTATATCTCGAACTGCAAATGCGCGCGGGACAAGAATAGCCGCGTCAGTCGCAAGGAATCGAAAATATCGATCCCATCCATCGCTGATCTCTCGACTGCGCTTTTGCATTCGGCAGATCAGCCATCACACTTTCTCGAAAAGCGTGAAACTGCTCATCACCATAAAATCGAACAGCCAAATTCTTCATGCGACAAAACAGTCGCAAATCAGCGGCATCAAGCCAACCACGACGCTTGGCCTGGTATCCACCAGCTCCCATCTCGCCCCAAGCCAACTGCACCATCAGCGTCATCGACTTCAAGAGCCACTGCTTGATCAGCGCATCCTCACCTGCGGCCTGTCGACAGGCCTTCGGCATTCGCTCTAAGTCCTCAACCATCTTTCGAAGATTCAAAAACAGGTCAAAGCAGCCACCGGGACCATTCTCCGACTTACACAACTCGTAGAGCTGTGCTGCCATCGAACGTTGAGTCTTCCCTTGGTTCAGCAAGAATGACTTTTGCGATTGTTTAAAAAGATCCAACTGCTCATCGCAAACTGTGCGGGGAGGATTCGCCGCAATGATCAAAAAATATCCGGCAATCAGCGCGACCATAGCCACCAATGTCCTGGGCGCACGACGAAGAAACTCATCCATTGATCAATCTTGAATTAAGGCGCCCTCACAGCGCAATCACGATCCATTCCTTCAGGAAATGGATGCTGCCCTCGGGCTTTAGTCTGGACCCAAGTCATTCGATCTTTGCCGCAGAAAAAGATCTTAAATCTCGCATCAACGCTATAAACCCGTACAAGAATCGCCAAGTTATTGAAGATATCGACGAGACGTTCTCGTCGATCCGAGTGACCGCTGTTTCGAGCCACCTCAGCATGCTCCTGCATGACCTCAAGCAGCTTCAGAAGGTGCGACCGCTCATAGGGCCTGAGCACCCGCGACGCCGCAATGGTTCTCTTCAGCGCCTGTTCAATATCTTTCAGCGCGACCTCAACCTGTTCGTCGTCTTGCTTTACCAGAGCTTCGTGTAAGAGGTCCCCTGCACTGAGTAAACTCGTCAGCTCTGCCGTTACGACAGGATGAATCACAAGCCGACTTCGCGACGGTGCCGCACTGGCCCTTCCGCCCGTCGACACCAAGATAACGAAAAGAATAAGAAGAAACAGACGCGTGACCACAGCGTCTCTTCGGTCGTCCCCGATCTCATCTTGAGACTGTCTCGTCCGGTTTTAGAAAAAGAAAAAGCGGATCGGTCGCCCGATCCGCTTCATTCCCAGATCTCTATCTGGCCCAGACCGAAGTCTGGAATCACGGGAGCCGATCGCTCGGCTCCGCATGATTAGAACATCATTGTTCCTGCAACCATCAATTGCATGATAGTTGTTTCACGCTTTGGAGTTGCATCTTTAAATGCAGCGCCAGGCATGAACATACCGAGGTTCGCATCGATCGAGAAGTTCGACGCGTACTTCTGAGAAGCCCATACGTCGAGTTCCATACCGAGGTCAGCCTTCGCAGCCGCAGCACCGCCACGGAAAGCCGCGAAGCGATCGTTGCCCGATGCATTCAAAGTTGCTCCGTTCTCTTTCGACTTCGAGAAGCCGTAGAGACCGAGACCAACTTCGAGATCATCAGCAGCCGTCATCGACGCGCCGATGTTCCAGTATGTCAGGTTGCCCCAACCAAAAATGTCCATCAGACCTGCAAACTTGTGCGAGTCGTAGAACAGCGCCTGGTAGTCGTTGTTGTTCTGGTCAGCAGCACTGTCGTCGCCAGAGTCCATGTGGTAGTTCGCCCACATCTTCAGACCCATAGTTTCCGGCATGCCGTAACCAACAGTGACGTCAAACATGTTACCAGCGAGCTTTGTTTCCGCTGCAGCTGTTTTCGACTGAACACCCATCTGGAATGCAGCAACTGCTTTCCAGAAGACATTGCTCATGTCACCACCAACAGTCACACCGATGTGCTGCGCGTTCATCGCACCTGAAGCAGGAGTCGAAGTCTCGCTCTTGCTCATCTGAACAAGTGTGAGGTTCGCAGTCTTCACAGCCTCGGGCATGTTCTTAATGTCAGCCGAAACGATGATGTTGTGCGCTTCTGGATCGGAGTCAGCCGATGTCGCTGTTCCAGCCTCAGATACCTTCACCAACGCAGCCGCAATGCTCGCGAAATCTGTATCAAACACACCAAGGAAACCCTCGTGAGTTGTTGGTACAAGATTCCAACCATCAGCAGAGAAGAACTCACCGCCACCGAGCTCGACGTTGAAACGTCCAGCCTTGAGCGAGTAGCTCTCGCCAGCTTTCCACCAGCCATAAGCTTGGTTTACGATCAAACCGTTGTTGGCATTGTGTGCAGAATAGTTTGCAGCACCACCACCAAGGGCTTTCTCATCACCGAACTTTGTGCCATGAAGCATCGTCATGTGAGCACTGAACTTCTCGCCCTTTTTGAGGGTGAAGCCGAGCTTCATTCGACCTTCGATGTCTGACTTGTTCGCCGGTGTATCTTTGATACCCGACGGAGTCATATCGTTATAGTAACGGACGCGGAACTCACCGTTTGCTTTCATGTCAGTTTCGTCTGCAGCGTGAGCAGCAGTCGTTACAGCCAAGGCACCAGCGAGAAGAACCAAACGCTTCATTTGATTTCTCCTTTGAAACGTAGTTGTTGAACATGTTGTTGAACTTGCTTCTTTTTTCATTTTCTCTTCTTTTGTCTTTTAAACCCTCGAACACGCTGCCGTCGGTCGCTCCACTCAATCCTTGGTTTTCGAGACTCGCTCTCCATCCAAGGTCTTGTTTCACTTCCGCCGACAGAGAGACCATCCTGGCTCTGTCGCTTACAGTGGGGTCTTCCTCAACCCCGTTCTTTGGACCTAAACTTCAAAACTAAACCAACTTCCAAGCGAAACGACCCCGACAAAGTCCTGAGGCAGTCCTAACATCGTGAGTCCAATCGCCTGCACCGTCATCGTAGGAACCGTTTAAATTTGAAGGCAACCACTTTTTTGCGACTTTCCAGCTGCTTAATTCAGCGCAGAAGAAAATCCTGAGAAAAAAGTGGTGTGTTTTTCTAACGACACGTGAACGGTCCTTGGCTGTAGGCCTACGATGCTATACAATGTCGACTCTTCTTTAGTCGGGGAGTAGCGCAGCCTGGTAGCGCATCTGCTTTGGGAGCAGAGGGTCGCAGGTTCGAATCCTGTCTCCCCGACCATTTTTCAAAATTCCGATTTAAACAACAGCCCGCCGCTGCAATAATTTAACCCATCAAGCCGCGGAAATCTCAATGCTTTATGCAAACAACGATAACAACAAGTTCAGCTCGTGACGCCTCCTTGTCGCATCAGCATTTGGCGCCATTGCAAGTCAGCGCTGTTCATGTGGTGAAAATTGAGATCCCCTCAATTCTCCCGATCGGCCCACTCCGAGCTGAAAAGATAAAGTGTTTCCTATCAGCAACGCCAATAAGAAAAAGAGGCTGAAACCAGCCTCTTTTTCTTATTGAATCACTAAGTTAAGTCTTCTTTAAGCTCTCGGAAAACTAGACCATAGGCCTGGATTCACCATCCAGATCAAGCCCATTCGTCCTTACTTCGAACAGGTGTACTTCAGGGTCACCTTTGTCGATGGAGCAAGCGCGGCCGAAATATTCAAAGTCATCGCATTAAAATCGGCCGTAAATCCACTCGTCGCAACCACGCCACCAAACTGAACCTCGAACTGATCATCAATCGGACGGCAACGGAACGGTAACGACGTCACCTGATCTTTAATGGTGTAACCAATATCCTGCAGCTGCGAGGTGTAGTTCGACGCACAGATATTGCCCACGAGGCCAGACGTCAACTCACTCAATTTCTGATACGCGCTACCATAAGCGCCACGCACCCAGGCGTTACCGCCTTGGCCCGATTGCGCGCTCAAGCAGCCCGAATCACCATTCTTAATGACGATCGAGTGCCACGACATTGTCTTACTTGGAAACAAGGAACGGAAGCTGTCGATAAAGCTCTGCGGTTCATCCAACGCTTCCAACGGATACAATGATTTAATCTGCTGCGAATTGCTATCAGACGCCGGATTATACTTTGAAACGCCACGCTCATCTTCATCAGCCAAAACAATCACAGCTAAGTGCGCGCCCATTCGCATGAACTGCGAAGAGTAGTTCTTCAAAGTGAGGTTCGCCGCATAGATACCGCGCTCATCACCAGACGGACACTGCGTGTAACCACTCTGTTCACACTGCAACGTCTCCGGTCGTTTAATCGTATTGTTAAACAGCGTCTCTTTATTGTAAGTCGATTTTTCGAGATACTTTTGCCCCGAAGAAAACTCAACGAGGCGGCCATCTTGAAGAGCACCATTCCCATTGTAAGCTGATGGCGGATTATAATAGAGGCTATCCGGCCGAGTTCCAGCTGGTGACGCGATATCTGTCGTCGTCATCGCAATCCGATAATCCAAACCATCAAGTGAGGTCAAAAATCCGCTAAATGCACCCGCCATCTTCGCCTGCTCATAAGACATCGAGCCCGAATTATCATTCACGATCAGGATGTCCACCATTCCCTGTCCGACCGTCTTCTCCTCAGTCACGTCATAGTAACAAGTGCTGCCCTCGCATCGAGTGACAACATTTCCGCCTTTACTTTGCGGAACCGCATCAAAGGTTACCGGCGCACAAGCACCAAAGTAACTCACGATCCCAATCGCAATTCCTACTCTCACATGGCGGATCTGCATAAAGCCTCCAACCCAAAAATGGGCCTTCAAGCCAAGCTATGTCCAATCCCTGTGCCAACGTGAACTTCCTTCATGGAAAGCGCCAAAACCATGTGATTACAAATACTTATACGCAATCGACCCAGGCTCCACCAACGCCCGACAGAGCCAAACTGCGTACGGCGACAAATTGCAAATCAAGAAAAACATGTAATTACAACATGTTACACTGTGACAAGGAACGGCACCGCGCGAGAATCGTCACCACTACAACTCAGACGAACGTCTGGGCTAAAAACTAGCGCTCCGCGAGGTCTAAAAAGAAACGTAACCTCAGAGAATGAATGAACAAGGCTCAAAAAATCAACCCGACCCCAACACCAACTCGGTCAAAACAGGCGCACAACCCACCGGATGGATTCTTCTTGCCACCTCTGCGGGTTTGGCTTTTCTCGCAATCTACTTCGGACTGCAGCAGCGGTTCTGGTTCCTACCGCCGCCACAAAAGCTAGAGCTCGTTTGGAATGACGACCTCAAGCTTCTTCAAAACTCACGGCACGCGTCCCTGCTGCAAGATGTTCGCGAGGT
>JAEUWE010000147.1 GCA_016791465.1 Pseudobdellovibrionaceae bacterium | reverse complement strand
GAGTTCTAATGAATAGCCTTCAACGTTTTTCGTTCGTCTTCGCCCTTTTGTTAGTTTCGAACACAAGCGAAGGCTTTGTTCTCGTCTACCAAGACTATCGGCTCGCAAACCCAACCGATACCGTCGTCAACATTGCTGCCGGAGGGTGCCAGGCAAATGGCATCTCAAACGATGAGCTGAAAAACGTCGTTCAAACTGCCATTGATCAATACTGGAACACCGTCGCCGAGGCGAATCTTGTCCTGCGTGTCGGCGACGAAGTCTCTCGCACTCCCACTGCCGGAAATGCAATCGCGGGTGAAATCCTCATCGGCTGCTCGGCGCTCGGCGCCAGCGGCCCGAGCGGATCTGCCCTTCCTGATCGAAGCAAAGGATCGGCTGTCATCGTACTCAACGCCACAACTCTTGTTCCCGGTGGCTATACAGCCGAGGGTCTCCTTGGCGTCGTTATTCACGAGATGGGCCACGCCTTAGGCCTCGCCCACAGCGATGACAACGCTTCGGTCATGACTTACCGAAGCAACTCATGGTCACCGGGGCCGACCTATCTTGCAAAAGACGACAAAGACGGTATCGCCTACCTCTATCCCTATGAAGGGAAACTCTCCGGCCTACTCGGCGGATGCTCGGCGATCGCTGCGCAAACTGGAACAGGTCAGCAATCAATTCCATGGCGCTCCATTTTGCTCGAAGCGCTCTTTCTTGCCATTCCATTTGCCGCAATCACATTCGTTCGAAAACGTCGATCAAGTCGCCGCTAGGGATCAGGCGCCAAGAGATTCCGAAACTTTTTTCAGCTTCCCATGGACTTCGCTCGCCACTTCACCAAGCGATTCATTCTGCACCGACGCCATCGTCGCCATCGGATCGACAATCGCCACTTCTACTTTTCCACCTTCAAGCTCACGCACCAAGACACTACACGGAAGCATCACGCCAATGCGAGGCTCAAGACCAATTGCCCGATAGGCCATCATCGGGTGACAGGCCCCAAGAATACGATACCCCAAAATCTGTTTATCGATCTTCGCTTTCAGCGTTGCTTGAACATCGATATCCGTCAAAATACCAAAGCCCTCCACTTTTAACGCCTCTGTCACTTTCGCAATGGCATCGGCCAGTGAGCCGGTTAGAACTTTATTAAACGAATACTGCGCCATCTGAGACTCCCTTCTCTCTTACACTTCATGAGAGTCGATCCGACCCCAACCCACGGTCAATGACGAACATGCACGGGACTTGTTTCTATCGAAAACTGCGCAGAGAATAGCCTTGTGAAAAAAGCCATCTTCCCTCTTCTCATCCTCTCACTCCTCATCGCCTTCACGACCTACAAGGTCGAACAGATCTGGCCCGAAGCCAGCACAGCGCTTGCCGTGCTGACAAGCCTTCTGCTCTTTGTCGCCATGTTCGGCTGGCAGCTGATCTATCGCCGATTCCCGTCGACCTTTGATAAACCCTGGCTTCAGCTCCTCGCGTGGATTGGCTCCACGGCAATTGGCCTCTGGGGAACCTTCATTCTCCTCTCGCTACCGCTCGATCTCATCCACTTTGCGCTCGCCAGCACCGGAACGACGAATGCCCTTGGCGACTACGGCTTTGTCATACTCATCACGTCTATCGGCATCAATGTGCTCGGACTCTGGCAGACACTGTCGGGGCCAAAGACAAAACAGGTCAGCATCGCCATTTCCGGTCTCTCACCCGATCTTGAGGGCCTCCGCATCACGCAGATCAGCGACCTTCACGTCGGCCCCACAATTCAAAGCCGCTACGTCAAAAAAGTCGTCAGCCGAGTCAACGAATCAAAACCCGACATTGTTGTTTTCACCGGCGATCTTGCAGACGCAAAAGCGTCGAACATCAGAACACACTTAAGACCACTTGGCGAAATTCGCGCCTTGCATGGAATGTTTTATGTTACGGGAAACCACGAGTACTACTGGGGCGCAAAAGAGCTGATCAATGAAATGAACACCCTGGGCTTCACGCCACTTATCAATGAAAATCGCGAGGTCACAATCCAATCGGCACGGGTGCTCGTCGCCGGCGTGACCGATCCCGCTGGCGCTAGCTTCTATCCCGATCATCGCCCCGATCTGACTCGAGCACTCAAGACGACTTCGGCAGCATCGGATTTCGCTCTCAAACTCTTACTCTGCCATCGCCCCGGCGTGAGCCTCGAGGCCGAGCCGGCTGGAGTTGACATTCAGTTCTCCGGCCACACTCATGCCGGTCAGTTCTTCCCTTTCAATCTTTTGATTCCGCTCGCGCATCGCTACTATCGCGGACTCAATCGACATGGTCGACTCTGGGTCTATGTGAATCCCGGAACAGGCTATTGGGGCCCGGCCAATCGCTTTGCGATTCCATCAGAAATCACAAGCTTCGTGCTGACGCGGGCCCAGACGGCTTAGTTTATTTTCTTAAACGCCGGTCGATCCGTACAGAGTTTGACGTACTTCTCAAACGCCGGCCGCGCTTCAAGCGCGCCCGAACGCATCGTCCAACCGATTTGCGATGCAATGAACACGTCGACCGCACTGAACTTGCCGAGAATGAAACCGTTTGAAACGGCCTTCTCAAGAGTGTTCACCGTATCCTCGTACGTGCCGTAGCCGATATGACTCGCCTCTGGAGTCTTTGCTCGCGGATAGGTCCTATCGATCAAAGCGTACTCAACACAGCTCGCCGCAAAGAACAACCAACGGTAATAGGTCCCTCGCTCAGGCGAATCGACCGCGGGAGCCAAGCCGGCTTGAGGAAACGCATCGGCCAGGTACGCCAAAATCGCAGGAGCCTCGGTCACGACGACCCCCCGATGCACAAGCGTTGGGATCTTACCCATGGGGTTCAGCTTTAAGTACTCAGGCGTCTTATGTTCTTTCTTTGCCCAGTCGAGAGTCTTCAGCTCATACGGCGCTCCAATCTCTTCGAGCATCCAGTGCACAATGCGACCGCGCGACATCGGATTGTAGTACAAAGTCAACTTATCGGATCCAGTCATTGCCAATCTCCTTCACGTTCTTTTCACAATTAAAAAACTGACAGCATTCGCGTCTTCACGTCCAATCCTCTCGGTTTAATCGACGTTTTGCAAAATGCTTTCAGCATCTTTCCGGTCTACAATTGAAACTATGAGAAAAACATTGGCGCAGCACATTCGAAAACACGACGATCACACGCTGCGGCTGTTTCTTCGCCGAACGGTTTCAGCCCAGCTTCATTTTTTTGGATTTATTCTGGCAGTCGCGTCGTTCTCGGTTCTCTTGTACTCGGTCTTAACGTCGACGAGACCCGATCAGACATCGCACATCATTGCCTGCTCGATCTTTGGCCTCACTGGAATTTCTGTTTTCGCCAGCAGCGCGCTCTACCATTTCGTCTCCGATGGATTTCTGATTTCAGATCGCGCCAACTCTTTGCTGAACGCCTACGACCACTTTTCAATCTATCTCTTCATCGCAGGCACCTACACGGCCTTTATCGTCAACGCGATCAACCCGCCCTGGGATACCTATCTCCTCGTCCTTGTGTGGACGCTGGCCATTCTTGGAATGCTCTACACGACCTTTAAGACGAAAATGCCTAAACCGCTTCAAAGCCGATATATTTCAACGGCACTCTTTGTCGCACTCGGCTGGACTCTCTGCATTCGAATCTCTGAGGCTTGGGCTGTACTTGATTCATGGGGCAAGATCCTTCTCACCGGCGGCGGCCTAAGCTACACCATCGGTGCTGTTATCTACGCGACGAAAAAGCCAGACCCCTATCCACCACTTTTCGGATATCACGAGATTTGGCATATCGCCGTTCTTGCTGGCTTTACTTTCCACTCACTTCTGATCTTGCGTTTTTACCTTTAATCTCAGCCTTTAAACGGTCGCGTGCATTCGATCTTCGAACGCGGTGAGCGCCACCTTTGCGCCATCACCCATGGCCGTCACGATCTGTTTGAACGGAATCGTCGTCACATCTCCCGCCGCGTAAACTCCAGCAACAGAAGTTCGTCCCCGCGAATCGACCACAATCTCACCATAGGGAGTCACCTCGAGAAGTCCTTTTACAAACTGCGAGTTCGGTAAAAGCCCAATCTGCACAAAGACGCCATCGACTTCCAGCCGTTTCACTTGATCCGTTTTTCGATCAACGTAATCAAGTCCGATGACTTTCTTTCCATCGCCGATCACCTCCGATGATTTCGCATTCGTGACAATCTCAACATTGGGAAGCGCTTTGAGTTTCTCAACAAGGACTTGGTCCGCTTTCAACTGATCACCAT